>QMOF01000022.1 GCA_003650185.1 Chloroflexota bacterium
CCGGGGCGGGGCGTGTTGGGGCAGCAAGGAAGTGCGCACGTCCCACTTTGGTGAGTACCCATCCTTGGAGCATGTAGCGCAACACGCTGAGCTGGGTCGAAGATAATCGCCTTTTCATTGCATCCTCCACTCGCTCACAAGAGGGTTATGATCCCCCTTTATGACTAAGCCACAGAATAGATCAATATCTTGCATCGATTAGCACTCAGCCAACTCCTCAATAGCCTCGCTTATCTCGACTTCTATTCGAGGTGAGTCTGGATAGACTGCGTAACGCTTGCTTTGCATCATGTCCACAAAATTTGAATCCCGATGGTATGCCAACCCTTCCAGGGCATCCAATACCAGCTTTGTTAAATTGTCCAGGTCGGGTTTGGTAACAGGCAGCCTTTCCCTCTTTCGAAGGTATTGGGGCTTGGCAAGGTAAGCCCGAAGTAGAAGACGGAGCGGTGTACCCTCAGCAAATGCCGTCTGACCGCTCTCTAGGAACAATGCCTTCCACTGCTCCTCGGCCTGAGCTGTTCTTGACGGAGTATAGACCAAGGGCTTGCCTGCCTTAGTTTTGGTTACCCTTGGCCGTGCCTTGCCCACCGGATTACCATAGAGGGTGAGCCTGACGACCTTCGATTTTCCCACATGACTCTCCTGCACTCCTATAGGTCCAGCTTCCAAGCAGGGCACATCTCCTTTGACCAACACTCGTTGGGCACCGAGCAGCCAAGACATGCCTCGGTGGGAGGCTCAACTCCCTGATAGGCACACCTGCCATCCAGAGAGGCCAGCTCGTCGCACAGGCTGTGTAGCTTCGCTACTCCCCTGTCCCACCCTGCCAAGAGCTTGTCCCGCTTCTCCCCGGGCTCCATGTCGCGTATCAGGCGCCATCTCTCCAAAAGCAGCTTGTTGCCTTTCCTGATACGAGCTGCAAGCTCCTCTTCCTTGGTACCTTGTGGTTGGAGAAGAGAGAGCTGCTGTGTTCCGCCAGGCTGATCGTTCATAGCTCCAACCTCCAGTCGATGGCTCTGATCCCCTCGGCCTCAAGAAGCCAAAGCCCTTTCTTTGCACGCGTCAGCCCTACATACCAGCAGCGGCGCTCCCCCTCCGGAGCCCTCAGCCACTCCGCGTAGGTCCTGCCTGCCATCTCTGGTCTCAACACTACAAAGTCTGCCTCCATCCCTTTGGCACTGTGGATAGTACCCACTCTTATCGGAGCTTGGGTGGTAAGCATACGCTCCCCACCTCGATCCAGAAGCCTCTTGTAATAAGCCCTCTCTAGAGCTGGCAATCGCAGCGCTTCGATAAAGTCCCCGTCCTTATTGACCAGTAAATCCCAGAGAGCCGGCTTGAAATAGCCTTCCAAATCCCAAACGGCGACATTAGCCTCGGGGCGTTGCCTGGCCAATTCCGCCAACCGGGTTTTAGCACCCCGCACCAGGTAACCACTGCTACGTAAAGCATCCACAAAGCGGGCAGCGTCTGCTACGCTTATCTTTTCGCCTCGCCCCAGCTTGCGCCCAGCCAAAATCACCGAGGTTACACTTTGTTTCAGCGGCGAGCTTCCGCGCAATGCCTCAAAAGGTAGCCCCTTCCGTATCAGGTCATCGGTGAAGTCGCTCAGCAGATAGCGGTTGCGGGCCAGCAGCAGGACGCTGCCCTCCTGGGCCAGCGTTTCGAGAGGGAAGCTATTCAGGTATCCAAACCTGACATAGCCTTCCTCCTGCTGTGGCTTATAGGGCACATCCACCCGCTTCCTGTTGCGCCTTATCAGGCGCAGGGCTATCTCGTGGACCGCCCGGGGCACCCTGTGGGACTGAGTGAGTTGGCGGTCATCATCGTGAGGCCAGTTAAGGAAGACGCCAGGGTCAGCGCCGTTGAATGTATAGATGGCCTGGTCGGGGTCTCCCGCCAGATAGAGCAGCTTGGCCCCACCAGCCCACAGCCTGATTACCTCCGCCTGTAGGGGAGACAAGTCCTGCATCTCGTCCACGATGAGTACAGAGATAGTCGGGGCCACCCTATCCCGAAGCACCAGCATGAGCATGTCGGCAAAGTCCACCAGGCCGTTATCTGCCTTCCAGTGGCGGTAGCGGTGGTGGAACTCTGTCACCTGTGCGAGCGACCAGCCATCGGGGCAGTCTACCGGCTCCAGGAAGCGGTTATACGCCTCGGCAATGTCCCAAAGGGTGAGATTGCGCCGCCAATCCTCGAAAAAGAGGAGATAGTCCCCCAGGGTGCGCAGCATCATCTCCTGGACTTCAAAGGTCTCGGGGTCTTTGTCGGCAGGGGGGCTTATCTCGTAGCCGAACTGTAGGGCAAAGTCCTTTAGCCTGGCTCCCGTAGCCACCGAGCCTCGCCCCAGGCCCAGCAACGAGTAACAGGCGGAGTGAATCGTCCGGAACCACCTCAGGTCGTCGTTATCCAGCCAGGGGAACACCTGGAGGGCCCGGCTCTTCGCCTCCCGGGCCGCCGCCCTGGTGAAGGCCATGAAGCCTATCTCCTGGGGCGGCACGCCCTCTCGCAGGTGCCGCTCCACCACCTCCAGCAGGGCGGTGGTCTTGCCCGTGCCGGGCGGCCCGAAGATGCGTTGAGTCTTAGGTGCCATGTATGGCTCCTTCACGAAGCTCGGCACCCGGCTCCCTGGCACCCTGACCAGCCAGCCATTTTTCAAAGCAGTCCTTGCACATGATTCGCCCATCCTGCCAGGTCACCCTCTCTTTCTTGTCGACCAGGCGATGGCACCACTGGCGTGGCTGAGGCCGGTTCTGCGTGTTACAGCCGATGTCGTCCACAAGAGCTCCACAACGGGCACACTGGTAGTCCGCCTTGCCGAGAATCCTCCGCCGCAGCTCCGGCCTGAAGATAACCGCGATGGAGAAGCCCTTCCGTCTAGCCTCCAACTGCTGCGAGCGGTGAAAGGCTCTGTGGCAAGCAGAGCAAAGGGCTTCCCAGTTACCAGGGTCGTTGTTCAGAGGGTTGCCGTCCTTGTGATGAATGCGCGCTCTTTTCATTTACCCTGCCCCGAGAATCGTCTCTTTAATCTCTAGACCCCTTTTTCACCATGTATCGAGATGGTGTGAAAAACCCCCTGTAACCTGTAACCCAGGTACGATTTGGTGTAACCGACTGTAACTTCCGTATCTGGCGGTTACACTGGTTACAATAGGTATGCTCACTGACTCGACCTCGATGGCCTTCTGTCTGGATACATAGGCAGTTGGCCCTCCAGAATTAAAAGGGGATTAGAACTCCACGTCCTCGTTGATTTCCTCCTCAACTGGTGCCGCTTCGCTTTCTTCCGCCTCTCCTCTCGCAGGCAATACCCAGAACCTGAAGGTCTTCTTGCCCACCTTCTTGACCTGGGATTCCTTTAAGCCCCCATAGTGACGAAGCAAGGCCCATAGCTCGGACCGCTCGATGTTGAGATGGTGCTTGGCTCTCAGGTACTCCTGGGCGTCCCTGGCTCTGAAGTAATATTTGCCGTTGGATTCCAGGGGCCTCCCCGCTTCAATGTCCGCCTCGGACTGGGCTGGCGTTGTGGTCTCCAGCCATTGCCAGATGAGGTCTATGTAACGACTTTCGTCGGCGGCATCCGGCAGGGCTTTGTCCCTCTCCATCTGGGTCTGCAGCTTGTTCACGAACTCCAGCCACTCTTTTTGCTTCATTGAGATATTGGGGATAACGTCGAACTTCTGGTGGTAGAGCTTCTGAAACTCCCTGAGATTGAAAAGCTGCTCGTGCCTCAGCATGAGAACGCTGCCGTCTACCTCGACTTCGTATTTGGGCGGGTCGGTGCCCAGCTTCAGGATGCGCTTCACACCCACGGTATCGGGAGGGGGAGCTTCTACCCTCCTGTCCCTTTCTCCGTGCCTTTTGCGATAGACAGGGCACTCCTTTGAGCAGTAGCCCGCCGCCTCAATGTCGGGGCAGCCCAGCCTGTATTTGCCCGAATAGGCGTCCCTCAGGTTGTAGCCAAGTTGCCTTTCGCCCAGAGGCGGCCGGTTGCGCTCCATGTCCCACTTGAGCAGGGTGGCCTTGGCCAACTGCTGGTCCATCCCCTGGCGGTAGAGCATCACCGCCAACCGAAAGCTGGCGATATGCCGAAAGCCTTCCCTCACCCCCTCCAACATCCGGGTGAAGCAGGGCAGCGCGGCCTTTCTATCTGAGGCGCTATCGGGCGTGCTCGCCCCTGCTGGTTCGTCCTCTTTATCCTCTGGGTATTCAGCCAGGATTTCATCGAGCTTGGCCTCATCTATGATTGGCAGCCCCTCGATAAAGCCGATCCCCCAGTCAGGCAGTGGTTTGAAGTCCTCACTCAAAAAAGCAGTGCGCTTGCCGCTCTTGCGGTGAATCCCCCAGGGAAGCTTGATAAGGTTGCCCAGGTCTTGAGCCACCGCTTGCTTGGGGAAGACCTCTACCCTGATGGTTATTCCCATCTCTTCCTCTAGCTGGCGCAGAGCCAGCTTAAGAAGCTTGATTAGCTTGAAGGCGGGGACGAAGTTCTTGGTGATGACCCAGCCGTGGTAGCCTTTGCTCCCCGAGGACTCGATGCCGAGCTCAATCCCCCAGTGCTGGAACCATCGCCTAAGCCATAAGAGATACTGGCGCACTGAGTCGGTTCTCTCGTCGAAGTCGTAGACACCACATCGGGCCTTCCCATCAGGGGTAACCAGGTAGGCGCCAAACGTCCTTCTGCCAGCGATATGCTCCTCCAGAAGGGCAGCGGTCAGTGGCTTCCTGAGAGCCAGGTAAGAGCCATCGGCCTGCTGCATCGCATAGGCATCGTTACGTCCCACGATGAACTTCGACAGCGCCTCGACGTGTCTGTTCACAGCACCCTCCCATTGGAGGGCTTCTTGTCAATGACGCCTGTTAGATAATCGGCCATAGTGATGAAGCACTCCCGCCACTCATAGAGGGGGTATCGTCGCCTCTGCCCAGGTTCCTATTACTAAGAGAGGAGACCGCGTCGAGGACTCATTACTAGAAATCAAGGTCAGCCTCGGCTGGCACGGTTTCAGCTTGTGGTTCGTCTGAGGCAGGGATGTCTTCGTCAGGCACTTCAGCAACTTCTTCAGGCTCCGGCTTGGTTTTGCCTGGCAGACGCTCCAAAGCCTGCCGGAAAGTCATCTCCCTCACCTCTTTGGTGGATCGAACTCCCAGAGCATCCAGAATCTCCCGCCAATTGCTGTAGCCCTTGCCCTTGGCCTCAAGGATAAAATCCTCCTGGCTTATGTCGGACTCAGTAGCGGAACCCTTCGTCCCTGGCTTTGGTGCTGCAGGATGTGCTGCCGACCTGGGCGCCGTCGGCTCGTCAGGGAGCCCTAGCTTTCTGACCTTGCCTTCCTTGCGGGCCATGTCAATGACCTTGGTGATCAAAGACTCAGGCATGAGCCTGCGCTTGGCATTGCGGGCGGCTTTGACCATGGCCACCTCTACGACGAAGGGATCGTCCTCCAGTCGCCTCAGGGGCTGGCCGTCTTTGATGATGGGCTTGCCGTCCTTGCCCCGGACGTAGATTTCCCGCTTGCGGGGCTGCCGCTTGGTGCCGAAGACCGTCTCCAGGAGAATCTCCCGCCCGTCCTGGCTCACGGCGAAGCGCCCCGCCTTGACCACGGCGGTCACACTGTCGGAGTCAGGGATCAGCTCGAAGTCCAGCTCCCTCAGCACCTCCCCCTTCATGGCCATCTCCGAGGCGACCCTGTCTACCCCGGCTTTGGACAGGCCCACCACCCTGCGGCTATCCCGGTCGGTGAATTCATAGACCAGGGTCTCGATAACCTCGCCCCGAAGCTCCTGGATGACGGCCTCGTCCTCCACCCGCTCCATGACCTCGAAGGGCCTCCAGGGGACTATCTCTCTACCTGTGTCTGCCATCGTCTGCCTCCTTAACTGGATTGATTTTCTCGCGTCCTGCGCCTTGAACGCTCTGGACCTCAGCCTCTCCTAGCCGCCGTCTATGAGCCGTAGCTATCATGCGGGCCAGGATGCGTAATCCGTCTTCTAAAGGCTCCTGTTCCTTAGAGTCAGGATGAACAGGGGCACTGGTTTTAGTGATCGGGGTTGTCATTCTTGAGCGTTCCTCTTCTTCTGCACAGAGCCGCGGTTCTCTGGTGGCGGCAGGATTTGTTCGTAGAGCTCATCCAAAGAACACCCCAAGACTTCTCGAATGAGCAGGGCGTGCTCAATGGAAAGGAAACGTCGGTTATTTTCCAGGGCGCTCAGCGTGGTGCGCTCGATCCCGGTGCGCCGTGCAAGCTCTGCTTCGCTGATAATTAGACCGCGCAGGCGGCACTCACGGACTCGATTGCGATAGCGAGCTCGCACTCCTGCCCGGGCGGGGTTCTTCTTAGGTATACCTCTACGCATGGCCTTGCTATATTATACACGAGCGTATACCCACGCCGTCAAGAAGTATCTCGCATGCCACAGGTATTGACAACCGTGCCAACATTGATGTATAATACCTCTGCGAATAGAAGCTCGTGAAGGTAGGTGCTGCTCATGGCGTTAAGTGACCAAATCAGGGCGCTCCGGGAGGCCAAGGGGTGGACCCAAAACCGTCTTGCTAATGAGGCCGAAGTACCCCAGCCCACCATCTGGCGCCTGGAAAAAGGACTCATCCGCAACCCCAAGATGGAGGTTCTGAGGAAAGTGGCACACGCCCTGGGGGCTACCGTGGATCAACTGGCAGGAGGGACCCCACAGCAGTTGTCACTTTTTGACCGGGCGTTCGCTGGCGACCCTGTGGGACAAGCCGTGTTTCGTGGATACGAAAAACTGCCCCTACGTCGGAGACAGGAATTGCTGAACTTCCTGAAATTCTTGGAGCAGCAAGAGGCTGCTGAGCACGATGCGGGAAAGGGGGAAGAGTAATGAAACCCTATTTCGGAATGCCGACCTGGCCGGGATACTATGCTTGGAAGCTATTGCGGGAGGCAGGGGTTATGTCGCCACCTGTGCCCACGGAGCCCTTGGCGGAGCATCTCCATTTGAAGGTGCGGCACTTCTGCGCTTCTCAGCATTTTGGCCTCCCTGAAGAGGACGAGGAGGACGACCCTCCACCGCCCAATCCGCCAGCGGGAGCACCTCTGTTTGATGACCGCCCTTACTGGCGGCAGAATACTATGGCTCAGGGACGGCACCGAGGTAGGGTGATCGACGGGGTACTGCGGCCCGAAAGCCATACGGTCTGGCTCGATGTGGAGAAGCCGATAACCCGCCAGCGGCTCACCTTTGGCCACGAATGCGCCCACGAATTAATGCCGGGCCATCAGGGGTTGAGCTATTTGGATAGCGGATGCCTCGTTGACCCCACTCGGACTAACAGGTATGAGCAGGAAGCCACTGCCTTCGGAGTCCATCTACTTATGCCAGCCCCGTGGTTTTTCGAGGATGCTCATAGCGTTGAACTGGGCTTGAATGCTGTGCACCTCCTGGCACACCACTACCTCACGTCGCTGGAGGCCACTGCCATTCAGTATGTTAGGCTGAACCTCCACCCATGCGCTCTGGTTATGGCAGAGCCAAACACTGAGTTCCCAGAAGGCTCCTGGGACTTCCCTCTCCTGGTTCGCTATTCGGTACGCAACCGCGCCTTTCAGGATTTCATCCGACCAGGCACACCTCTGCCCCGTGGGACACCTCTTGCCTTGACGTCTTTATCGCAGGTTCCCAGTGCTGACCGGGTAAGTGGGTGGGCCCTCGGGCTGCGAGTTGACCGTCGCTATCTAGTAGAGTGCTGGCCCTGGGGCAAGGAAGGCGATGTCATGGTTCTGGTATGGCAGATTCCTGAAGGCAACCAGGGGCGGCTGTTTTCATTGAGTAGCTATGTCTTTGGGGCTTGTGGGTATAAGAGTCGCTTGGCCCCTCTACCTGTCCCAGCCCCCAGGACTCTGGTGGGTGTGCAAGCTTAAAGAGTTGAGTTCCCTTCCTGGGCAAAGAGAGTTAGACTTGGGCAAAAGGGAAAGGACGGAACCAGACGGTTGGCTATGAACTTAACAGAGGACCTGGACACCGCCTTTCAGCTTTCCAGGAAGGGCGTTACTGAGGGAGCCGAGTTGCCCATGGTTATGGTCAAAGGTACCGAGAGAATCATTATCGGCCTTGCCTGCGAGGACGCTGACCAGAGGGCCAAAGTGCTGTTCGGCATGGGAGTGATGCTTTCCCACCTCAAGCCCGAGCACGTGGTCTTCTCAGCCATCGCCTGGTGCTTAAAGCAGTTTCTCAGGAGGCCGTCCGAAGCCCCCGACAGGGAGGAGGTGGTCCTGGTGGGGTGGAAGACCAGAGAGGGCAATGGCGGTAGCCGGGCCCTCCCGTTCACCCGGGTCGGGAAGGAGTCTATCTGGGGAGAGGTTATGCAGGTGGAGGACTTTGAAAGCCCTCCTTTGGATGCCTTCTGGGACGGAGTTAGGTTGGGAGAAGCTCATCCAGAACTGGCTGAGGAATGGCGGAGGAAGGTGGGGATAGCTGTAGACCAGCCAGAGCACCCGAACCGTAAGGTTGATAAGGGGGTCAATGGACACGCTGGAAAAGCTAATCAGAATCTGGCCGATTATTAAATGGCTGGACGACGCCAGATGGGGTGCAGGAGCCTCTGGCTCCAACATACCCGGCCCTGTTTTTGAAAAGCATCTGGATGATCGTGGAAAGGTGTTAACCCATTGGCTCTGCTACATAACAGACCAGCAGCGCCCCTATGAGCAGGTTTGGAATGAAGGCGGGCCGGTGTTTGCAGAGGTTGTCAGTGAATACTTGTCTACTGCCAAGCAGGGACACCATGTTTTAGATATTCTGCAAGCTTACACAAGGAGCACGGGCCCTGGCCAGGTAGACGAGTTTGTCTCAAGAAGGCAAGAGCTTCAAGGACAGCCTATTAGATATAAACCTCGCTTTGGAATGCATCAGTTGTCAATAGCGCGAACCCTCGGACTCTTGCCTCAATATGGTGGAGATATTGTAGCTTATCTCTCGGCTAATGAGGAGTTTTGGCTTGGGCCTACCGGAGGGAGCGACTCGCCGATCTGGAGAATGGCTTTCTTGCTCTACCTGCTCTCGTATGACCAGATTACCAGAGGTATGTTGAGCTTTCACCGGCAGAGGGACGATTTTCTCCGGGACCTTCAGGACCGCGAACAGGAGGTAGGCCGGCTTCTGAACGACAAGGCGAGTCTGGAGAATAGATATAGGAGATGGGTCAGAAGGGAAAGGTTCCACAAGAGGCTGTGGGCAGCGTTCCGGGATTACTTGAAGCCGGGCAGCTATTACGAGAAAGTGTTCATGAGGCATTTCGGAGAGGTGGGCAGTAGTGCTGCTACCCACCTTTTCAATAGTGACCGAAATGAGGTGCTGTCGTGGCTGGAACTCCCGGGCGATACATGGAATCTGCAATTCTCACGGATGCTTCTTGGCAGTCAGATTACCCACCCTCGGGATCTGAGGGAGGCATATGACAGACTACGCCACCGAGGTCTTGTGTCCAAGGCATTTTACCCGGAGCAGTTTGACGTCTCATTCGACTTTTCCCCAAGAATGTGCGACAGAGCAAATCAAGACTTGTGTCTCTTCAGGAAGGCATCAAGAATAAAGGCCTACTGCTTGGCGGAAGCGAGAACGGACAGCAGGCCTTGTCCAGTAACCATGATTCTTTGTGGCTACCAGTCTGAATGTCAACAGGTGAATTGCCCCGTACCACAGGGTGTAGGTGAGGATCTGTGTCAAGGGTGCGCCCGTGAAGTAACTATGCCGTGACCAAGAGGCGAAAGGAGGCTCGCATGAATGTAGCTATTTATGCACGGGTATCATCAGAGCGCCAGGACATTGATCTCTCCATCTCGGCACAGCTTAAGGCGCTGAGGGAGTATGCCTCTCGGAACGGCCATGTCGTGGTCAAGGAGTTTGTGGACGAGGCGGAGAGCGGCCGGACCACAGCGAGGCCAGCCTTTCGGGAGATGATCTCTATGGCACGCCGTGCCTCAAAACCCTTCGACATCATCCTGGTGTGGAAGTATTCCCGCTTCGCTCGCAGCAGAGAGGACTCCATCGTCTATAAGACCGTGCTGCGCAAGAACGGCGTCCAGGTGGTCTCTATCACGGAGCCTTTTGAGGACACTCCCACGGGGAGGCTCCTCGAAGCCATCATAGAGAGCCTGGACGAGTTCTACTCGGCCAACCTGGGACAGGAAATCATAAGGGGCATGAGGGAGAGCGCCTCCAGAGGCTTCTTCCTGGGTTCGCGCGCTCCCTACGGCTACCAAAAGGTGCGGGTGAAAGACGGCGGCAAGGAGCGTCCCCGGCTGGAGGTCGACCCCCATACGGGGCCAGTGGCAGCTCGCATCTTCCGGGTGCTCCTGGAGGGCAAGGGCCTTACCGACATCGCTAGAGCCCTGAACGGCGAAGGCATCCCGGCCCCTAAAGGGAAGAGGTGGAATAAGACCACCTTGCACAAGATAGTTACTAACGAAGCTTATACAGGAACCCTGGTCTGGGGAAGGCAGGGGAAAAGCCAGGAGCCCGTCAGGCTGGAGAATGCCTGGACTGCCATCGTGGACAAAGAGACCTTTCAAAAGGCCCAGGAGTTGCTCAAGAAGCGCTCCCCTGCGGTCTCCCATCCCAGGCGCGTGGCCAGCCCGTACCTCCTCAGCGGCCTAGCCCGTTGCGGCAGGTGTGGCAAGGCCCTCATCGCTGCCGAGGCCAAGGGAGGGCAGTTCACCTACTATGTCTGCGGCACCCTCATCCGCCAGGGTTCAGGGGCATGCGACTCGCTTTACCTGAACGCCCACAAATTTGAAGACTTGGTGATAGGCAAGATAAAGGAGCGCATCCTCACCCACGAGAACCTTCAGGAGCTGGTGCGACTGGTGAATGAGGAGATGGACGCTCAGGCCAGCGAATGCCGGGAAAGTCTGGGCACTATTGCTCGGGAGCTTGTTGAGGTCAGCCAGCGCTTGGACAGGCTCTATGATGCCCTTGAGACGGGGAAGATAGCTCTGGACGACCTGTCCCCCCGCATTCAGGAGCTCAGGCAGCGCCAGAAGCAGCTTGAAGCCTCAAGGCTGGAGATGGAAGCCCGCCTGTCTGATAGACGAGCAGAGCTGGCAGACCTGGGCCTGGTGACCGAGTACGTGGAGGACCTGAGAAATGTCCTCACCTATAGCTCACTCGCAGAGCAGAGGGCGTTCATCCGCAGCTTCGTGAAAGAAGTGAAGGTCACAGGTAAGGACGTCCTGCTCACCTACACCATGCCCCTGCCACCCCACGGGATAACCCAGGAGCGGGCAGGAGTTCTTAATATCGTCCACGATGGTGGAGCTGGGGGGACTCGAACCCCCGACCTTCTGACTGCCAGTCAGACGCTCTCCCTCTGAGCCACAGCCCCGAACGTCTGTAAATTTACCAGAAAATCGCGCGCCCGACAAGCGCTGGAACGCGCTTGCCATGTCTGGCATGTCCTGGCGCTGCATGCCCGATATTCATGTGATGCCATATTGACGCCGTCCTCGGCCCTTGATATGCCAGCGTGATCCGCCGGCTGCAGACTGCAAGGCAGGAGCCGGTGCGGCAACTGCCCGCTCGGTGCTCGGGGAGGTGGAGCCGATGTCCGCTTCGCAGGCGAGCCACGAACGACTCTGCCGTCTCCTGGTCACGAGGTATGTGGCTACTTCTGGTTATCCTTGCTTCGGCTATGGAGGCAGCCTCTTAGTGGAGAGCACCATTTGCTTCGAGCGCTATTGGTGACATTCAATTAACCGTGGTGTAACTGCTTTGTCACCCTGACGGGCGGTCTGTTAACTGGTTCTTAACTGTACAGGAATAGTCTTGGGGAACGGTTTCCATCTTCGATGGACTGGTCGAGACCGCAAGGGGGTTGCAAAAGGGACAGAACGGACGTATAGTCCTTGGCACTGAAGGTTAACTCCCTTTTCTGAAGCAGAAAATTGTGGTAGAATGAGAGTCAGTTATGGCAAGTCGATTTGAGAAATTCTCCGAGCGAGCGCGACGTGCCCTGACCTATGCCCAGGAAGAGGCACACCGCTTCAATCACAACTACATTGGGACGGAGCATATATTGCTCGGTCTCGTCCGCGAAAGCGAGGGCATTGCCGGGAAGGTGCTCTCCAACCTGGGCGTTGATCTCAACAAGGTACGTGCTGCGGTAGAGTTCATCATCGGGCGTGGAGGCAAGGCGCCTTCTGGCGAGGTTGGACTTACCCCGCGGGCCAAGAAGGTAATCGAGCTGGCCGTGGATGAAGCGCGGCGCTTCAACCATAGCTACGTTGGCACGGAGCACCTCTTGCTGGGTCTGCTCCGCGAGGGCGAGGGAGTGGCCGGTGGGGTGCTGGAAAGCCTAGGCATAAACCTCGAGCGAGCTCGGGCTGAGACCACCCGCGTGTTGAGCCAGGGCGGTGCTCAGTCTCAAGCAGGGGCTCGCCCGGCCAGTCGCACCCCCACGCTGGACCAGCTTGGCCTCGACCTGACTGCCATGGCTGCCAGTAACAAGCTGGACCCGGTGATCGGAAGGCGGAAGGAGATCCAGCGGGTAATCCAGATACTATCGAGGCGCACCAAGAACAACCCTGTGCTCATCGGTGAGCCTGGCGTAGGGAAGACCGCCATAGTGGAAGGACTGGCCCACCGGATAGTCGCTGGTGAAGTGCCTCACACGCTTCAGGGCAAGCGAGTGGTTGCTCTTGATATGGGGTCCTTGGTAGCAGGCACCAAGTACCGTGGCGAATTCGAGGAGAGGCTGAAGAAAGTAATCGAAGAGATAAAGGGTGCGGGTAACTGCATCCTGTTCGTAGATGAGATGCACACCATAGTCGGTGCTGGTGCTGCTGAGGGTGCTGTCGATGCTGCCAACATTCTCAAGCCTTCGCTGGCACGAGGGCAGTTGCAGTGCATCGGTGCTACGACACTCGATGACTATCGGAAGCACGTGGAGAAGGACGCTGCGCTGGAGCGGCGTTTCCAGCCCGTCATGGTGGACGAGCCGACTGTAGAGCAGACGATCGAGATACTCCAGGGTATTAAGGAGCGCTACGAGGAGCACCATCAACTGGTGATAAGCGATGAGGCAATCAGGGCTGCTGCCAATCTGGCGTCGCGATATGTGTCCGATCGGTTCTTGCCTGATAAGGCCATCGATCTGGTGGACGAGGCTGCTTCGCGGGTACGCCTCAGGGGTGGTACTGTTCCCGTTGGCTTGAAGGAGACCAGGCGGGCTCTAGAGACTGTCCGCCGGGACAAAGAGTCGGCTATTAGCGCGCAGCAGTATGAATACGCGGTGGAGTTGCGGGACCGCGAGACCTATCTGATGGAGAAGATCAAGGAACTGGAGACTGCCTGGCATGCGGAGATGGAGCGGGAGAAGCCGGTGGTTACGGAAGAGGATGTAACTGAAGTGGTGAGCATGTGGACAGGCATCCCGGTGTCCAAGCTGGCGGCGGATGAGGTGACGCGGCTGCTGGGTATGGAAGAGGCCTTGCACGAGCGTATCGTGTCCCAGGACGAAGCAATTGTCACTGTCTCCAAGGCGGTGAGACGTGCCCGCACCGGGCTCAAAGATCCCAGGCGGCCCATCGGCAGCTTTATCTTCCTCGGCCCAACGGGCGTAGGCAAGACCGAGCTGGTCAGGGCTCTGGCTGAGTTCATGTTTGGCAGCGAGGATGCCTTGATCCGGCTTGATATGTCGGAGTTTATGGAAAGACATGCTGTGGCCCGTCTGGTAGGGGCTCCGCCGGGATACGTTGGCTATGACGAGGGCGGACAACTGACGGAAGCAGTGAGACGGAAGTCGTACTGCGCTATCCTTCTCGATGAGATCGAGAAGGCGCACCCCGACGTGTTCAACATACTGCTTCAGATCTTTGACGACGGTCACCTGACTGATGCCAAGGGGAGAAAGGTAGATTTCCGGAACAGCATCATAATCATGACGAGCAACATCGGTGCTGAACTGATCAAGAAGGATGCCGTCATGGGCTTTGTCAGCCGGACTGACGAGGCCAAGACCAGGCAGCGGTCTTACGAGCGGATGAAGGAGAAGCTGCTGGAAGAGTTGAAGAAGACGTTCCGTCCGGAGTTCCTCAACCGGCTCGATGGAGTGGTGGTCTTTCGACACCTGTCGAGAGAAGATATTCGCCAGATCGTCGATCTGATGCTGCGGCCGCTGAGGTCCCAGCTCATTGAGAGAGGTGTCGGTCTGGCAGTTACAGATGAGGCCAAAGACCTTCTGTGCGAGAAGGGCTATGACGAGGCCTTCGGTGCTCGCCCGCTACGGCGGGTGATCCAGACCATGATCGAAGACCAGCTTTCCGAGATGTTGCTGCGTGGTGAGTTCCAGCCCGGTGACACCATTTGCCTGGAACGCGAAGGAGACGAGATCAAGGCGCGCAGCATGTCTCCGGTGGAATCGACTTCCTGACCCGCACTCAGTAAGGAGAGTTGGAAAAGGGGAGCACCTATGGTGCTCCCCTTTTCGGAAGGTACAGGCAGTGAGCAAGCCCGCCAGGACGTCTTTTGTCTGCCAGCAATGCGGTAAAGAGAGTCCGAGATGGCTGGGGCGTTGTCCCGACTGCCAGGGCTGGAGCACCTTTGTTGAGACTCGTGTGAGCGGTCCGAAGGGTGGCCGTAGCCTGCTGTCCAAGTCAGTGACACCAGCTTGCGAGCTGTCCCAGGTGACCGCTGAAGAAACGTCCCGCCTTTCGTGCCACCTCAGCGAGTTTGACCGGGTGCTGGGAGGGGGGCTGGTCCCCGGGTCGCTGGTCCTCATCAGTGGCGACCCCGGAATCGGCAAGTCAACGCTGCTTCTTCAGGTGGCAGCGTCCGTTGCCGGCCAGGGGGGCAGGGTGGTCTATGCTTCGGGCGAGGAGTCGATGTACCAGACCAAGCTGCGGGCGGACCGCCTGGGAATCAAAGGCGAGGGGCTGTACCTGCTCAACGAGACCAGCCTGGAGGCTATTCTCGAGCAGATGGGGGCGCTGTCGCCTTGTCTTGGCATTATTGACTCGATTCAGACAGTCTATCTCGGGGAGCTGGATGGCGGGCCGGGCACTGTCTCGCAGATACGGGGATGTACTCTGAGGCTTATGGAGTGGGCTAAAGGGTCAACCGTGCCTTTGCTCATAGCGGGACACGTGACCAAGGACGGGGCTATCGCCGGTCCAAAGGTACTGGAGCACATCGTCGATGTGGTCTCATATCTGGAGGGCGAGGCCTTCAGCAGCTACAGGTTGTTGCGTGGGATCAAGAACCGCTTTGGTTCGACCAACGAGGTAGGCGTCTTTGAGATGACTGGCAAGGGCCTGGCGCAGGTGGAGAACCCGTCTGAGGTGTTCCTGTCGCGGCGGTCACAACGGGTGCCGGGCTCCGTGGTGGCGCCTGTCCTGGAAGGGAGCCGGCCATTGCTGGTGGAGGTCCAGGCTTTGACCACGGCTACCAGCTTCGGCCTGCCACGGCGTACTGCAAACGGGATAGACATGAACCGGCTGCAACTGGTGGTTGCGGTGCTTA
This sequence comes from Chloroflexota bacterium, assembly GCA_003650185.1. Classification (GTDB taxonomy): domain Bacteria; phylum Chloroflexota; class Dehalococcoidia; order UBA2247; family RBG-13-53-26; genus B9-G15. Next base: position 15,505 of record QMOF01000022.1, read on the forward strand.
CCAAGGTGGCCGGTTTGCGTCTCGGCAATCAGGACATACTGGTCAACGTGGTCGGTGGTCTGCGAGTAAGCGAGCCGGCGGTTGACCTTGCCGTGGCGTTGGCCATAGCCTCAAGCTTCAGCGACAGGGAGATGGATCCTGGTCTGATAGCAGTGGGTGAGATAGGGCTGAGTGGTGAGATAAGGCCGGTGGGGCAACTGGAACGCCGACTGGCCGAAGCGTCGAGGCAAGGGTTCGCCCGCTGCATTGGGCCGGACGACTCTCTGGAGGGGCGCAGCTTGCCCG
>QMOF01000023.1 GCA_003650185.1 Chloroflexota bacterium
CTAGGCTGTGATAGCAGGCGCCATGGGCACTCATGAGCGAGGGGTGTGGCTGCCCAGGTATGTGGGTCTGCATACAGCCTGTGGAGCCAACCCCTGGTCAGCTATGTATGATAGAATACGTGAGACACAGTTGGCGGGCTGAAGCTGCCTGCCAGATGCACAGGGGGGTGTTACATGACCAGTGAACAGGTGGTTGACCTGCTGAACAAAGACCTCGAGGGTGAGCACGCAGCCATCATCCAGTACCTGGGTCACGCTTATGCCATGGGTGAGGGGGAGATGGCTTGCGAGATCGAGGCCATTGCCCGCGAAGAGATGCGGCACTTCGACTGGCTGGCCGAGACTATAGTCAGCCTGGGTGGTGTGCCCAGCCTGGTGCGGGGGGATATGCGGACAGGTGGCGACTCGGTCTCGGACTGGATGAGGAACAACGTACTGCAAGAAGACGATGCCATTGCCTTGTACGAGGAACACATCGCCGCTATAGATGACCCCAGGACCAAACGTCTCCTTGAACGCATTCTCTCTGACGAGCGGTCCCATCGGCTTGACTTCGCCCACTTTGTGGACAAGGCCAAGAAGCAAGGGGCCGAGGACTTGAGAGGCGAGCGCCAGGACAGGGTAGCCCAAATCCTGAACTGGGGCATCGAACACGAGTACACTGTCATCCTTCAGTACCTCTTGCACGGCTACATGGCCAGGAGCGAAGAGGTGAAGGAGCAGATGGAGGACCAGGCTGTGAACGAGATGCAGCACCTGGGCTGGCTGGCTGAGGAGATGGTGGGTGGTGGGGGTACGCCCCGCATAGAGCACACCGAGGTTGACCAGTCCACGAGGCCCGTTGACATGCTGCGGGCGGACATCAAGATCGAGAAAGAAGTGGCTGCTGGCTATGACCGGGCCGAAAAAGAAGTCGACGACGCTGGCCTGAAGAGACTCCTCAGCCGGATCAGAGACCACGAACTGTACCACGTCGAGGTCTTCAGTGACCTTCTCAGGCAGGAGGAAGGGCAAGGTTAACCGGCGGGCCTGTGCTGTCTTCTTGGCCGTTGACACATGCAGCGTGGGGGAGCAGTGGGCGAATTTGTGGAAGCAGGCGCAGCCAGGGACTTGCCCGAAGGAAAGATGAGGGCTGTCAACATCAAAGGGCGAGCCATCCTTCTGGCCAGGGTGGGGAACCAGTACTACGCGGCTGACGACCGCTGCCCGCACTTTGGGGCAAGGCTGTCCGAGGGCCGTCTCGAGGGCGTCATGCTAACCTGTCCCCGTCACGGGTCGCAGTTCGATTTGAGAGATGGGCGTGTGCTGAAGTGGACCGACTTCCCAGGTCCGGTGGCGGCCGCAGGGAAAATCTTCAAACGCCCACGCCCATTGACCCTGTACCCCGTCAAGCGGGACGGGGACAGGCTGCTGGTGCAGCTCTAGCACACCGGATCGGAGGTATCCAATGAAGCAGAGCTACGAGGTCAAGCTGTGGGTCAACAGTGCACCAGTTGACCTTAACCCTTTCGTAGAGGACTTCCTTGCCCGGACCCTGGCGGGTGCAGTGTCTTCGCTCAAGGGGGTTGAGGTCATTACCGAGCTGGAACTTTCGGTGCAAGAAGGCGATGTTAGCATCCTGGTCAACGGCAACGATATCCCACTCACTCCTTTCCCCAATGATGCCATCGCCAGCATAGTAACCGGTATCGTGTCCAGGCTTAGAGATGTGGGCAGCAGTGTAGGAAGAGTGAGAGTCCACATGGAGGCGCGCTGAGGCCGCTTCCAAAGGGAGCACGTAGCGCTGGTCACCCGCTAATGGCCGCCAGCCGGGGGCCCCGGGTTCATAACGGCAGTGTGAAGCGGAAGGCGGAACCCCGCCCGCGCTCCGACTCCACCCAAATGCGCCCGTGGTGCGCCTCAACCAGCCGGCGGCAGACCAGAAGTCCTAACCCCGCCCCCCGCACACCGTGCGCTCGGCTGTCTTCTACGCGCTGGAATGGCCCGAACAACTTGACCTGGTCATCCGGAGACATGCCAATCCCCTGGTCAATGACGCTGACAAGGATGTTGTCATCGTTCGCTTCAGCCGTGACGCGTATCTCGCCTCCGCCCGGCGAATACTTTACGGCGTTATCCAGGAGGTTACACAGTATACGCTCCAGCCTCAACTCATCTGCATATACCCGTGGAAGTTCTGTCGGCACCTCTATCAGGAACTGCAGGGATTGATGGGCAGAACCCTGGTGTTTGACCCTGTCCACTGCGTTCCGAGCAACTTTCTCCAGGCTGACTGGTTCGGGGTGCAGCACCAGTCGATCGGCCTGGGCCCTGGAAAGTTCAAGGAGGTTCCACACCAGACTGGAGAGTGACTCGGCCTCCAGGGCTGCATCCTGGAGAAGCTGGCGTGTCTCGGCAGGTGACAGGCGATCCCCTTCGGAGAGGGCCGTGTTTATGGCCCCCACTATCACAGTGAGCGGGCTGCGCAGCTCGTGAGACACCAGGCCAATGAACTCGTCCTTGAGTTGCTCTACCTTTCTGCGCTCGGCAATGTCCCTGAGGTACACCACAGCCCGGTTGAAGTCGCCGTTGCTTTCATAGAGGGCCACGGTCTTGGCCCACACCGGGACTACCTGCCCATCGCGCCCCAGGATCTCAAACTCGTCCTCGACCTGTCCTACCTGCGCCAGCCGAGCATAGTTGGAGGAGAACTCCTGTGGGACTGGTCTGGCCAGCAGGTCTCTGAAGTCCTTCCCCTTGATCTCCTCCTTGGATACCCCGACAAGTCGGCACACCTCTTCGTTGCAGTCGATAATGGTCCCCTTGCCATCGAACGAAATAACGCCGTCAGGGGAGGATTCCACAAGTGCCCGGTAGTTGGCTTCCGATTGCTCCAGTATCTCTCGCACCCGCTTGCGCTCATAGCTTTCCACGATCGCCCACTGGCCGTCCCGCCTGATAAGGGCGAACTGATGGTTGTTGACGACGTCAATGACCTCCGACGCCCCGCACCTGTCCAGGCAATATGTGCACATGGCCAGCATCCGATACTTGCCGATGAAGTTGTTTATCTCCTCCTCGTACTCTGCGAAGCTCCTCCAGGAGTCTGCCTCAAGCCAGCCTGTGTTCCCCGATACTCTCAGGCCTTCATAGCCCATGGCGGCAGCCTTATCTAGCTTGTCAAGCCAACCATTCAATACCCTCTTCATGTCAAAGTAGCCGTCCTTGAGGTACCACTCGGTGTGCGGAATGACCTCTACCTGCCCTCGGGCCAGGTAGTCGCCAAACCGAGGTATGCCTACCTCGGCTGCTCTCAGGGCCTCCTGCCTGTTGAGCGGCGCTGAGATAACCCATACGCAGAACTCGCCGCTTTCCAGCCCAGCCCTGAAATAGGGTGTCAGGATGCTGAGAAGGTCATCCGTTGTATGGTAGAACTGGCAGAAATGTGTCCCCCAAGCGATGTCACCCAGGGCATCGATCCCGGTCCTTCTGAGCTTGGCTTTCATTCCCCTCACCCCCCTGCTGTCCACAGCCCTGCCATAATCTCTTGCAGCAACACTGGCCCGGCATCCGCCTCGCCATAGGTCTAGTACCGCGCTGCGAATAGAAAGGCTGGCCTTGCTCTGAGCTGCTTTCGGGTAGTCACGCCCCCACCTCTGCCGAGCCTTTTATTATGCCTGCTCAGCAGGTCACACCGACCTCAGCAACAGTCCCTTCCCCGAGGTGGATAGTGTGCCCTTTGGCGTTGGTGGCCATATTGTAGTCTTGGGCATGAGTGGCGTCAAGTTCGGCCCTTCGGGTTATCCCCAACTTTGACACAGGCTGAGTATGCGACTATATTGAAAGCGGGAGCAAGGGCGGGGAGGCAAGCTCGTGAAACAGTTTCGTGTGCTGGTGGTGGACGACGAAGAGCGGATACTCAACTTCCTCAGGAGCAAGCTCAGAGTTTCCGGATACGAGGTGGTGACAGCGAGCAACGGCTTTGAAGCCTTAGACCAGGCTCAAGCCCAAGAGCCGGATCTAATCGTGCTTGACCTGCTAATGCCCAGGATGGACGGTCTTGACACCCTCAGGCAACTGCGCACCTTCTCGGCAGTGCCGGTCATCATCCTGAGTGCCAAGGGGGCTGACATGGACAGGATCAAGGGGCTGGAGCTTGGCGCTGACGACTACCTGCCCAAGCCTTTCAACCCCGACGAGCTGGTGGCCAGAATCGAGGCAGTGAAGCGCAGGACTGAACCTACCGATAAGCGGAGGAAACCCGACTTGCTTCATCTGGGCGAGCTGACCATCGACTTCAGAAGCCATACTGTGGCCGTGGGCAATCAGCAAAAGTACCTCACCCGCATCGAGTGGCTATTGCTCAGCGAGCTGGCTGGGAATGCCGGAAGACTGTTAACCTACGAGCACCTTTTGACTCGCGTCTGGGGTCCTGAGTATCGGGACGACGTCCAGATACTGCGGACATGGGTCAGCAGGCTCCGATACAAGCTGGAAGGCGACCCCAATGCTCCCAAATTGATCCGCACCGTCCCCAAAGTGGGGTACATCATGGACGTGCCCCAAGGAGCGGCAGGGCCGGGAGCAGCATCGCTGTAGCTGTTCTCGCACCAGACTCACCTCCCGCCTCGGCCTTCTGACATCACGGCTCTTCTTCAAATGTCACAACTTTTCAATGTTTTCACTGCCCCCGTTATGACTTCGTCATTCCTGCCGCTTAGTATTGGAGAAGGGGGCGTCGAGTGATATCCGCGCGCTTCATCCCCGGGGCAGAAGTAGGACTCCGACATTGGCACATGTAGCAGCCAGGACAAGGCGCAGGAGTGTCACACTCTACATTGTAGAGCAGCAACCGGTGTACCGGGAGATGTACAAGGCCGCCCTTTCACCCGTGGTGCTGAGGGCGCCGATCCAACTGCTGGGAGTGGCTGCAAATGGTGACCTGACGGCTGTAAGACAAGCTGTGTCTGGGCTCCATCCCGATGTGCTGCTACTGGGCATGAGGAAGCTTCGCAATGACGTCATTCAGGAGCTGGAGCAGGTACGCGCCACGAACTCCAAGATTGGCTTCGTCCTCTTGCTCACAGCCTATGACGTAGAGGCCATCCACTCATTGCAGCGCATTGCTCTCACAGGCCGAGGGGGCATGGCCCTTTTCTTGAAGCGATCGCTGGACCGGCTGGAGCAGTTGCGCGACATTATCCTGGCCGCGGGCCGGGGGCAGCTAATCCTCGACCCGGCGCTGGCAAACTTCCTGTTCGTTGAAAGGACTACCTACGCGTTCCTGAGGGAACTAACATCCAGGCAACTGGAGATTCTCAGGCTGCTCGCCAAGGGGTACACCAACGCGGCCATAGCGGCCGAGCTGTACCTGGACGTGAAGACGGTGGAGCACCACATAAACGGTATGTACGCCAAGGTCAAGGCAGCGACGGATATCGACGGAAAGCATCCCAGGGTGAGCGTTGCCAGACTCTACCTGGAGGCGACGGGAGAGTTGGTCCCGTCCAGCATTCTTGGCGAAGCCGATGCCGCTTCGCTCGCCGGTAAACGCTGAAGGTGGGAGTGGTCGGGGATGGCAGCAGAGGCCAACTTGATGGTCGGCGGCGAAGCCGGGCAGGGAGTGCAGGCAGTCGGCCACGCCCTGGCCAGGTCCCTGGCGCGGGGTGGTGCACAAGCAGTCCGGCTCCAGCCAGATCGTCGCGTCCAACGTGGCAGCGGTCAAGGCGGGTTACGACTACGCCAGGGACAACTTCAGGAGCGCTGCCGCTGGCAGGAACGGCGCTGGTGGTGAGTGGCTCAGATGAGCACGATGAAGAAGGGCACGTGATCGAGGACGCCGGTACCAGGACAGCAATGGTGCTGAAGTACCTTCGCAAGCTGGGCGCGCTGAGCCAGGAGATGGGCGCTCCTCACACCTGGGGTGGGCCGGGTGCCGAGGTCACTTTGATAGGCTGGGGTAGCACCTACAGCGCCCTCGGGGAGGTGGTGGATGTGGTGGGCCGGGATGGTCTCAAGACCAACCTGATACACATGACCAAGGTCTGGCCACATTCCCGGCCGCGCTTCTTGCCGAACGGCTCCGGTCGGCGCGAAGATAGTTGACCCGAGACTGGCTGTCATCGCTGTGGCGGGAGATGAAGATGGCTACGGCGAGGGCGGCAGCTACTTTGGGCACGCCGTCCGCCGCCACCGTGACATTACCTACCTGGTGCACACCAACCAGGTATACGCGCTGACGAAGGGGCAGACCTCGCTTGCCAGTGACCAGGGGGCTTCATCACCAGCACCACCCCCACCCCCGCGGGACACCCAGGCCGCTGCTCGCTCAGTTCCTGTGACCAGCAGGACAAGAGGCCACTCAGTACCGGTAACAGCCGGTGGCAGAAGCCCCATTTCCCAGGTGCGTGAAGCAAGGCACAGACGCTTCTAAAGGTCCATGTTGCGGGCGTGGGGCCATCGCGGTGCTACATTCCCAGCTCGGCGCGAGTGTTGATGAAGGACAGCAGGTTGTCGCGTGCCACCATGCCAACGATGTTGCCGTCCTGCAACACTGGCAACTGGTTGACGTCCTCGTCAGTCATCAGTTGAAGCACGGTTGACAGGTCGTCGCCCGCCTGTACCCACTTGAGCTGGTCGAACGGTGTCATGGCATCAGTCACCGTTTTCACAGCCCATAACCCACGGGGGATGGCCTTCACGTTGTGCACCGTCACCAATCCCAATGGGCGGTCATTCTCCACCACCGGGAAGCAACGGCGACCGGAGTTCAGAATGTAGTCGTGTACCAGCTGCTCCAGGGACAGCTTGGGGGAAACCCGGGGGCACTCCCGGGTCATGACCTCGCTGACGGTATGGCCTTGCAGCATGTCGTGAAGAGCCACCTGACGGTAGCTGCCTACGGCAGCATTCTCCAGGAACCAGCCAATAAAGGCTATCCATAGGCCCTGTATCCAGTTGCCGAAGAAGACCAGGAAAATCCCGCCGAAGATGAACAGATAGCCAAAGCCTCTGCCGATAGTGGTGGCGGTCCTGGTAGCGCTACGCAGGTTCTTGTTGCGCCACCATATGATTGACCTGAGGACTCGACCACCGTCGAGGGGGAATCCGGGGATCAGGTTGAAGACGGCCAGTACGACATTGATCCACCCCAGCCAGGCAGCCACAGCCGCTACTGGCTCATTGACGTCTCTGGTTAGCCACCAGATACCCCAGCACAGGCCGCCAATGGCCAGGCTGGCCAGCGGTCCGGCCAGGGCCATTCGGAACTCTATCTCCGGCTGACCGGGTTCCCGGGTCATCTGGGACACCCCGCCGAACACAAACAGGGTTATCGAATGTATTGGGATGCCTGCTCGCATGGCCACCACGCTATGGGCCAGCTCATGTGCCAGCACCGACGCGAAGAAGAGCAGGCTGGTCGCCAGCGCCGTCACCACCGCGGTAGCCCGGCTCCAGTCCGGGTGGGCATCCGGAAAGTAGTAGGCCGCCAGGGACCAGGTTACCAGGAAGAAGATGATGAACCAGGACCAGTGGAGCCTGACAGAGATGCCAAAGATAGTGCCTAACGGTATTCCGCCTCTAAGCATTGCCATACCCCGCCCGCCTGCTCATGGGGCACCCGGCGCCTTCGCTCGAGACTAGTATAGTGAGCAGTGGGTTAATATGTGGTTAAGAATGGTAAAGCCCGGGTTTCCAAGCTGTCAAGCAAGTGTATGGGTCCCAATCGCCGATTCAGGGAACCCGTTCTCCTTTGACCCCGCTGCGTGGCGACCGATATAATGGCTTCACAGCGTGACGCCAGCATGTTAACGGTCAAAGAGGTCAACAGCACGTTCGCCGAAAGAGGTCTGGGCGTCAAGCTCCCGCTCCCCGATCACTTCGTGGTGAAGGCTCTCGACGTGCTTGAGAAAAGGGATGTACCGGGTGGTATGGGGTTGCTGCTAAGCGTCCGCTTTATCAACGACCAGCAAGAGGAAGTCTCTGACATTTTCTTCTGTGAAGGAGAAGTCAAGGGAAGACGCAGAAAAGCACCGCAGGCAGTCGAACTCAAGCATCTGCCCAAGTCTCAGCTTCTACCTCACCGCTCGACAGACAGCTTCGCGAGCGACGATGAGGCTCGGACTTACATTGCAGAAGCCTTCTCTCACCTGCTTCAGGACAAGGGGTACCAGCCTGTTGATCACGAAGCCGTTGACCTGTGCTTCGAGGACCGCGGCGACCGGTTTTATCTCAATCTGGCAGTCCGCTGCGATGATGCGGCCCTCGAAAAGGCAAAGGAAATGGCCGAGCTGCGACTCAAGGAAGGTGTCGACCACGAATATGGCCTGGCTATGCTTGCTTTTCAGGAATCACTGGGCGTCCCGCTCCTGCATCAGGACCGCTGGATGTTCCGAAACACTGAATACCTGGCGGCAAACCGCATTGGCATCTACGCGGTGGACAACTGGAACCCGAACCTGATCTACGGATTCACCATCTACCCCCAGTCGAGGGAGCTCAAGAGGTACTTCATGGTCACTGCATCACAGTGGCAAATGGTGCGGCAGCGCTATGTAGCTGGCAGAAGCCAGAGAAGGAGAGAGTCGGAGCTTTAAGCTTGCTCACGTGCCCCGACGCTGTCGCCCGCCACCCAGGCCGCAAGCTATGAGGTGCCTCCATGAGGTCAACGCCAGGTCAGATAGTATCTGAGCTCCTCCGCGCGCCGGGGCTGTTAACCCCCCGCAACATGCTCCCGGCTGCGCTGATACCCGCGCATCCTCTCTAGCTTTTGGGTACGGACACCCAACATAAATGGGTACAACCCTAATTGCCCCAGTGCACCGCCTCTCATTATGATGACGTAGCCAGAAGAGAAGGCCGTTCCACCTCGCATGCAACCGGAAGGGAGGGCCGGCTAGTTGTCGACTCGTCTGGAAACAGGTCTGGCTGCTGACACAGATAGTGCGCTGCTGCCGAGTGGCCCAGGTGAGGCGCACTAACGCAGGGGAGGACAACCATGGCTGAGACGATTATCGCCTCTATTGTCCCCGACTCCGCACCAGCCGGTACCCTGGTAGCGTTGTCCGGGATGGTCAGCACACCGGATGGTGAGTACCGTATCCACTGGGACTCGACTGACCAGGAGCCGCTGAAGGTGGGCAGAGCCAACGGGAACCACGTGTCTGAGATGCTCGTCGTCCCGGCCGTGCTAAGCGGGCACTACCGCGTATTCCTGGAGGACTCGGCAACCAGAGAGATCAGCGGAGCCCGTTTCACCGTCGTTCCCAAGATCGAACTGGACACGGCTACCGGGCCAGTCGGCACGAAAGTGACGGTCTCAGGCACCAATTTCCCTCCGGGAGTTGTTTCCGTCAGGTACGATGAGCACGAGGTCGCACTCGCTGACGTCGGCCAGGACAGGGCTTTCCGGGCAGATTTCATGGTGCCATCCAGCGTGGCTGGCGAGCACCGCATAACCACAAGCCCGGCGTCAACCACGCAGCTATTCGTGGTAACCCCCAGGATCGCCATCGACCGCGACACAGGCAATGCCCACACCGAGATCAATGTTAAAGGCACCGGTTTTCCAACCCGGGAGATATCCATCAAGTACGACGATCAACATCTGGCCTCGGCCACTGCAAACGAGCGCGGCGAGTTTGAAGCATCTCTCACAGTCCCGGCGGGCATCACCGGGATCCACAGAATAACGACGGAACCGCAGTCCAGCGTCGAGCTATTTCACCTTCTGCCAAGGATCGCCCTCGTTGACCCCGTTGCCGGGATGGTCGGAACGGCTGTCACTGTCCAGGGAGAGAACTTCGAGCCGGGCAGGACTATCGCTATCAGGTACAACGACAAAGAGGTGGCTGCGGCCAGGACGGAGGGCGACGGTAGCTTCCAGGCCGCCTTCACTGTACCTCCCAGTGCCAGCGGGAAGCAGCTACTCACCACCGACCCGCCTTCAACCGAGCAGACTTTCACCATTATCCCCAGAATGGTCATACAGCCTTCCAGCGGACGAGTAGGGCTTGAAGCGGAGGCCATTGCCACTGGCTTTGAACCGGGAAGGACGGTCTCCCTCCGGTTCAATGACATGGAGGTGACCACCGCCACCGCTGATGAGCAGGGCAACTTTCGGGCTACATTCGCCATACCACCAAGCGCTGCTGGAGAGCACGTGGTGACCACTGAGCCGCCTTCGACGGAGCAGCGCATCAGCGTAAGCCCGGAGCTCGTTCTGAGTCCGGTCAGCGGACCTGTGGGCACGCAGGTGGAGGCCAGAGCCGCCGGGTTTGGGCCGGGGCAGCGCGTTTCTGTGAGATATGACGACAGGGAGGTCGCTGTTGCTGTTGCTGACCAACAGGGCGGCTTCCAGGTCGACTTTGCTGTGCCCCCCAGCACTAACGGGCAGCATGAAGTGACCACTGAGCCGGGGTCAACCAACGAGAGTTTCACTGTAATGCCGAGCTTCTCCATAGAACCGGACAGCGGGCCTGTGGCCACAAGGGTAGAGGTACGCGCCGCTGGCTTTGCGCCGTGGAAGAGGGTCTCGCTGAGGTACGATGACAAGGAAGCCACCACCGCCAGCACCGATGGAGAGGGAAGCTTGCAGGCCTCGTTCGCTGTCCCTCGTGGTGCAGCAGGACAACACAAGGTCAGCACTGAGCCCCCGTCGGTTGAGCAGGCATTCCACGTTATTCCCAAGATGCGTATAGACCCCTGTAGGGGCCCTGTGGGAACAGAGGTAAATGTCATTGCCACCGGTTTCAGCGCCGACAAAAGGGTCTCGATCAGATACGACGACAGGGAGGTAACCACGGCGACTACCGACGGCGAAGGCAGCTTCCAGGCCACATTTGCGCTGCCGCCGGGCACTCGGGGTGCCCACAAAGTAACAACGGAGCCTCCCTCATCTGAGGACGTCTTTACTGTAGACCCCAACGTCATCATCGAGCCTGCCACCGGACCTGTGGGGACAGAAGTGACCGTTACTGGAACAGGTTTCTCACCCGGGGATATTGTCCTCAAGTATGACGCCGAACAGGTGGCAGTGGCGACGGCCGATGAGCGGGGTAGCTTTCGGACCAGTTTCGCGATTCCATCCGGTTGCGCCGGAGAGCACCGCATAACGACGAGCCAGGAGGCAGGCGCGAAGACCTTCGTAGTCACACCCAGGCTAGCCGTATCACCCAACGCCGGTCCTGTGGGGACCAGGATCACTGTCACCGCCGCCGGATTGCCGGAGGGGGCGATCTCGGTGCATTACGATGGAGTAGAAGTGGCCAAGGCTACTTCTAGTGACAGGGGAAACCTTGAGTGTAACTTCGCTGTGCCTCGGAGCGTGGCCGGAGAGCATAAGATAACTACCAGGCCCACCTCGATGACCGAGGTATTCAACGTAATACCCAGCCTGATGCTTACGCCCACCAGGGGAATCGGGGTAGCCACAGTCAGCGGCGAAGGTTTCCCGGGCGGGACAATGGTCAGAGTAGACGTCGACGCGCTTGAAGTCCCCACCATTCCAGTCCACGTTTCGACTGATCCTCGCGGTAGCTTTGCAGCCCTGGTCACATTGCCATCAAGTACCCCGGGTAACTACACCGTCTCTGCGGAGAGCGGGGGTGGCATGGCGTCGGCGACTTTCCATCTTGTCGACAGCCGCGGACCGAAGGGCGATAAGGGGGATATGGGACCCCAAGGCCCCAGAGGCGATCCGGGTCCGCAGGGCCCTCCGGGGCCGGCCGGCGAGAAGGGAGAGCCCGGTCCCCCGGGCGAGAAAGGCGACCCAGGGCCACCCGGGCCCCCCGGACCGCTACCTGAGAAGCGCAGAGGGATTTTCTCGATTTTCAGTCGGCGTGGTTGACACACCGGTTGAATGCGGGACGCCCGATACCACGCTGCTCGCCCGGGTGGAAAGGCTTCGGATCGGGTGAGGGCACCCGACATCCACGGAAAGGCCCGCCTGGAACGTAGCATTTCAACCTGTCCAACTCGTGTTGCCGCAGCAATGGCGCAGAAAGGTGAGAAGCGGCGTCTCCACGCCAGTCGCTGGTCCTGGGGCGAGCGTTTTCCCTTGAGCCACGCCAGAGAAGTGCGGTATAATGGGCCTGAAGGAAAAGCGGCCACTATAACATGCCTATCTACGAGTACTTCTGCTCCGGTTGCCAGTCCAGGTTTGAGTTGCTGCGTTCGATAAGCTGCGCTGATCAGGACGCGCCGTGCCCCAGGTGCAGCGCCGCTGCCCGGCGTATACCGTCCACCTTCAGCGCCTTCAACAAGTCCGGCGATTCAGGCACAACGCCCGTAGCTGGTACTGGAAGCTCCTGTAGCGGCTGCACGGCTTCGACGTGCACCGGCTGCCACTAGGATCGAGTCCGGTACCGGACCGAATCCCAGGTTATGATTGTTATCATCGGACAGGCCCCTGGCCTTCGGTAGACTACGGGGTACTCATTGCCCTGAACCCTGAGAGATGCACGAGCTGGCTGTCACACAGAGTATGCTGGACTTGGTGCTGGAAGAGGCAAAGAAGGCCGGAGCCTCGAGGGTACAGAAGATCAACATCGTCCTGGGGAACCTGTCAGGCATCGTCGGCGATTCGGTGGAGTTCTACTTCCAGTTCCTGAGCAAAGATACCATAGCCGAGGGGGCCAGCCTCAGCTTCGACACCCGTCCGACGCAGGCACGTTGCCGCGGCTGCGGACATTTGTTCCCGCTCCAGGAATCACAGTGGGTCTGCCCGCGCTGCGCTGACAGCGCCCTGGAGATCGCGGCCGGAAACGAACTCTACGTCGACAGCATAGAGGTGGAATGAGATAGCCGTCGCCTCGAGCGCCGGAGTCTTTGAGAGGGAGCGCGCTACAAATGGAAATCAAGGTGGTCAAAGATATCCTTAGTGTCAATGATCAGATGGCTGAGAGAAACAGAGCTGTGTTCGAGGCCAAAGGACTATCAGTCATCAATATCATGTCGTCGCCGGGTTCAGGCAAGACCAGCCTCATCCTGGAGACGGTGAGACGGTTGAAAGGCAAAGTCGGCATGGCAGTAGTTGAGGGTGACATAAGCTCGAGCATAGACGCCGAGAAGATAAGCCAGGAGCAGGTACCGGTGGTGCAGATAAACACCGGCGGCGAGTGCCACCTCGATGCTGGCATGATAAACCGGGCACTGGATAGCTTACCCCTGGACGACATCCGTCTGTTGCTGATCGAAAATGTCGGCAACCTGGTCTGCCCGGGGGAGTTCAACCTGGGCGAGAGCAAGAAGGTGCTGATCTTGAGCGTCCCAGAGGGAGACGACAAGGTCTACAAGTACCCTTTGATGTTCAGCATCGCTGACCTTGTTCTGGTGAACAAGGTCGATCTCCTGGCCTATACCAGATTCGATGTCGAGCGCCTGACCGGGGCGGTCAGAGCCATAAACCAGAGAGCTGAGGTACTGCGGGTATCGTGCACAACCGGCGAGGGGATCGACGATTGGGTCTCCTGGGTTCAGGCTAACCTTGGGCTCTAACGGCAGACTTGCCGTTCAATCTCGGCCACTCTAGCCACGTTGGCGACTTCCTCTTCTTCAAACGGGGTGTCGAACCAGGTATCCAGTATCTCCCCAGCCATTGTCGGTGAGGTGTAGCTCAGGCCCATGACCAGGATGTTGGCCAGGTTCCACTTGCGCGCTCCGGCTGCGACGGCCGCGCTGGGACAGAGCGCCGCTCTCACCCCGGGGATCTTGTTCGCTGCCAGCGAAACGCCTGTTCCAGTCCAGCAGAACAAGATGCCCTCGTCGCTTTCGCCCGAGGCCACGCTTCTGGCTACCTTCTCGGCCACCTCCGGCCAGGGAGCAACATCGAAAAGCCTGTAGCGAATACCTTTGGCCTCCAGGTATTGCGTCACGCTGTCAACCAGAGGGGTATGCTCATCGGTGCCCACAGCGACGCTCTCCACGCTACCCTCTACCCTCTGCATCACCACCTCCGTGTCGGAGACCGCTTCAAACACTCGCGGGTCGTTTATCACTCTTCCCACGATGTTGACAGGGCTGGCGGCACGAATCTCGTCTCCCTGGCTGGCCGGGGTCAGCCCGAAAAACACGCAGATGCAGTTGCCATCCGGCCAATAGGCAACATCTCCGAAGCTGACTACTTGACGCGCGCTCTCTGCCTCTAGCTTGAGTGGCACCTGGAAGTACACCTCCTGTCCCCACCTCCGCCCCGCACCGCCAAGGGGAAGAGATTCCCAGACAGCGTCTGCGGTCTTTGTCGAGTTCAACCAGACGAAAGCCCTCGCCTTTCCTGCAGTGAGCTTTGCCTTCCTCATCACATCCCCGCTCACCGGGCCTGCACGTTCAACACGCGAAGGCCCACCTAGTCAACAGCGACGACTTCCTTGACCTCGGGGATATCTTCCGTTATCTGCTCTTCGAGCAGAGCGACAATTGTCTCGCGGGGCATCCCAACAGCACAGGTTGACGCTATCACCCTTACCTTCACTGTGCCGTCGCTCACATCTACCAGTTCAACCGCGTTCACGCCCAGAGCCGGCTGTATCTTGTCTATTGCCTTTTGCACCCTATCTTCCATGGCCCATTGTCCTTTCTCGGATTCCTTGCTTCGGGCCAGCAGATTGGCCAACTAGCGGGCCAGTGGCGTCTCCCCGTCTGCTATACAGCCACCACGTCCTTGATACCCGGCACTTCCTCGCGCAGCACGCGCTCGATACCGTTCCGCAGCGTCATAGTCGCCATGGGGCAGCCACCGCAAGCGCCGGTCAACCGCAGTGTGACCACACCTTCCTTCACGTCCACCAGCTCTACATCGCCCCCGTCAGCCTGCAAAACAGGCCTGACTCGTGAAAGCGCCTCTTCTACCTTCTCTCGCATCCTCACCTCCAACTAACCATGCATTGGGTCCTGCCAACCTCCGGGCACACCGACTCTTGCCGGTGACTGATACCTGCTCGGCCACCAGATATCCGGTGCCTCGACGGGCTCCACATAAATCTTACGTGTTAACTCGCCTTTTCGTCAAACCTGAATGCCGCCGGACTGCCACAGCTGTCTCGCCCGCCTCAGGTCCACCTCAGTGTTCACGTTGAAGAAGCTGAGCCGATCGGCGTCCAGCCTTTCGATCTCCTCTCTTTCCACGTATCTTACACGTACCTCGTCGAAGAAGCTCCTTATTCTGAGCTCACCTCTCTCTACCAGCCGCCGCATAGGACCAACACAGTTCCTGGAGTACACGGCGTGAAGCGGTTCCAGTGCCCCCTCAATGCTGGGA
>QMOF01000024.1 GCA_003650185.1 Chloroflexota bacterium
ATCTTAGAGACTGCCATCCGGAGATCGCCCCGGACCTCCAACTGTCTCATATGTAGTGGACGAGTACACCAGGTTGACAGAGCAGCATTGGGAGCCCAAAATAGGCCAGCTACGAGTACAAGGCAGCGTTCTCCTCGAAAGGTGGGGCAGGAAACATGATCAAGCTGAGCGACAAGCAGATGGCGGAGTTCCTACATCGTAGTTATCACGCAGTGGATGGTCTCTGGTTCGTGAAAGTGGAGGAGAAGTACG
The DNA here is from genome assembly GCA_003650185.1 of Chloroflexota bacterium. Lineage (GTDB taxonomy): Bacteria > Chloroflexota > Dehalococcoidia > UBA2247 > RBG-13-53-26 > B9-G15. The sequence goes on from QMOF01000024.1 coordinate 253, forward strand.
GCTTCGACGCAGCCCTGGAAGTTGACAATGAAGTCTGGAAAGTACTTCCCAAAATACAGGCCCGCATGCTCAAATCAATGGCAAGGATGGGAGATGGACTGGAAGCGCTGGTCGAATGCTTCACCACAAAGCTCGCGCTGGACGGTTTCGACTTCACTACGGAGCCGTGTGAGGGCGGCAAGGGCGTCAGGATAAGCGTCACCAGGTGTCCCTGGCATGAGGCCATGAGAAGGTCGAGGAGGGAAGAGCTGTCCGGGAAGGTGAACTCTTTGATTTGCGGCACGGAGTATTCTGTGTGGGCCTCCGAGTTCGGTAAGGGATTACATTTCCGCAAGAACGGCGAGATTTGCACAGGCTCCGAGCGCTGTCTACTTGAGTTCGTGCTCTCGTAGGGCTGGCCAAAACATCGAGTGAGTCATGGGGCTTCAGGTGTGTTCGCGGTGGGAGACCAAGCGCTGTAAGGGATGCGGTCGGTTGCTGGCCAGGTCACACATCCGGTGAGGCTAGCCTGAGCGAGAGGTGGTGTTGTCCTTTCCGATCTGGGACCTGAGATAGCTTTCCATAAACTCGTCGAGGTGTCCGTCCAGAACGGCGGTGGCGTCACTGGTCTCTGCGCCGGTGCGGTGGTCCTTCACCATCCTGTAGGGATGGAGAACGTAGCTCCGAATCTGATTGCCCCATGCAGCGCTCTGGTGGCCACCCTTGAGTCTTGCCCTCTCCTCGGCCCTCTTTGCCCGCTCGAGTTCGAGAAGGCGCGCCTGGAGCACTTTCAAGGCTACCTCCTTGTTCTGGTGCTGGGAACGCTGGCTCTGACAGGATGCTACCAGGCCGGTTGGGATATGCGTAATGCGGACAGCAGAGCTGGTCTTCTGCATGTGCTGGCCACCTGGTCCACTTGATCTGAAGGCTTCGATCTTCAGGTCATCGGGGTTCAGGCTCACCTCGGCGGCTTGTCCTACCTCTGGAAGCACCTCCACGAGGGCAAACGACGTGTGCCGGGCATGGTCAGCATCGAAAGGGGAAAGCCGGACGAGCCGGTGCACGCCGTGCTCAGACTTGAGGTAGCCATAGGCATAATTGCCCCGGACTTCCAACATGGCACTCTTGATACCTGCCTCTTCCCCCGGCGATGTGTCCAGGAGTTCCGCACGGTAGCCGCGCCTTTCCGACCAACGGGTGTACATTCTGAGCAACATCTCTGCCCAGTCCTGTGACTCTGTGCCGCCAGCACCGGCGTGGATGGCAACAAGGGCATTCCTATCATCGTATTCGTCACTGAGGAGCAACTGGAAGTCCAGTTCTTCCAACTGCGAGGAGATGCTGTCGATCTCGGAGGAAATCTCCGCCTGGAGTGACAGGTCACCGTCCTGGGCAGACAACTCAGCTAGTTCGATCAGCTCGTTGACTCTGTGTTCCAGATCACGCCACCGTTGCACCACGCTCTGCAACGCGCTGAGCTGCCGGATGACCTCATTTGCTTCGCTTGGGTTGTCCCAGAAATCAGGTTGGCTGGACTGGGCCAGCAACTCGGCTATACGCTTTTCTTTACCGGGGATATCAAAGACGCACCATGGTGGCAGAGATTCGGTTCCTCAGGTCTTCAAGACGTTCCTTCTCGTACTGCATTGGTCATGCTCCTTCTTGGCCGGGGGTCGGCCTTGGGTCCGTGTCCAGCGTAGCCCTTTCTAAGTGGCCGGGATGACTCCGGCAGCAGCCAGGTGAGCCATACGCGTTGGCTCGGGGAGACGGCGGCCGCGGCAGCATTTCAATGTCAGCGACACAGCCGAGGTCAGGTCGACTTTGTGGCCGACCGAGACATAGATGGGCTTGGCTCCTGCCTTGGTGCGCACGGCTGCGCCGATGACGCCGGCATCATCTATGAGTTCTGTCCAGTTGCCCTCCACCTCTCCCAGAGCCGCGTGTTTCCCGCAGAGGATAGACTTGGCACAACCGATGGTGGGCACGTCCAGTATCACGCCGATGTGGCATGCCAACCCCAACCGCCTTGGGTGGGCAAAGCCCTGACCGTCAACCATGATGAGGTCAGGGGTAGTGCTCAACTGCTCACAGGCAGCCAGAATCAGAGGTGCCTCGCGGAAAGACAGTAGTCCGGGGCGGTATGGGAACTTCATCTCGCCCTCCACGGCACGTACCTCCAGCATTTTGAGGTCAGGGTAGGTCAGTACCACCGCTGCGGCCATGGGCACTCCGCGCACCCCGTACACCGAGACGTCTACCCCTGCAATATGCCTTGGGTACTCCACGCAGTTCTTCTGAGACACCATGGAAGCCATCCTTCTCTGGATAGCCTCCGCCTCTTCCGGGCTTACGTCCCAGGGATGTAACTCCTGCACACGCATGAGTCGATTATATCCTCTCGTCAGTATCCCGGCAACCTGTGGCGGGGAGAGAACCAGCTTCTACGGTAACATGCGTAGCTGCCTGTCTCGGGCAGGGTACGCGTACTTGATGATCCGTGCAAAAACATCCAGCCAGCTATCCTGCTGCTCCCCACTCCAGCCGTTCCCAAAGCGCAGCAGGTCGTCCAGCAGCCCCTGTATGCTGAGGTGTAGCCTGGCTTCTCCGGACGGATCAGGACTGGTAGCAATAGGTGGCGAGTATTCCTCCGAGGGCTGCTTCTTTGCTGACCTGGCACGTCTCCTGGTTCTGCCTTTGGCGGGCTTCTTGATATGGGGCGAGAGCTCTATGCCACAGTATTCCAGCGCCTCAATGAAGAATGTGAGCGCCTTGCGCAAAGTATCACCGCTGATGCCAAACACCCCGAAGTGCTCTCTCAGCTCGTCGGGGGTAAACCTATCCAAATCAAGGCCTTGAAGCGCTTCTGCATAGCTTTCCCGCAAGCGTTCCCACAGTATCCTTTTACGCTCCTTGGGTTCCGGCGCCCGGTCTTCGGCGATCCTTTCTAGCGACGGCTGTGGCCGATTGCTGCCGTCAATCAGACCGAGAAAGCGCAGTGCGGCCATCACCTGCGGGCCGTTGGACCCGGACAACCTCTGGCTCCAGAAGCTGCGATCGAGCCGACTAGGTAGCACAACGCCACTCTCACTTATCCAGTCCATGAAACTCAAGAACGTCTTGAAAGAGACGTAAGGCGGTGCCGGAGGCCTACCTTCTCTTGGCATGACGCTACTTACTCTTGCGGCACAAATCGACAGGGGTGGCATTATGCCATGCCATCACCCTTGACGCAGTTGCTCCTATGCTCGCACCAGAAAAACCGCATCGGTAGCCAGGTTGGCACTAGAAGACCGTCTATCCTCTGGTATCTGCCGGTCTGGCACCGTCCGGCGGATGGCATTATACCATGCCATGGCAAGACTGCCAATACCAATGACGGACAATATTTTGGACATGGGCCTGGCATGGATAAAATTGGCCTAGGTCGAAGAACCCATACTAGGTAACAGGCTCAGAGGTGACGCAATGGTGACACTCGCCATGGCTACCGAGACAAACGAGGTACTCGAGTTCCTTCGCAGACATCCCTTTGCCAAGTTTGGCATAGCTGGGTCTGGGGATGTCAAGAAAAGTCGGGATGTGGAGAAAGCACTGGAAAGCCTTGTCCAGGCCAACGTAGTCGAGAAGCGCGTCCAGAAAGGGCTATCGGTGTATTCTCTTAATCCCATGACCGATTAGTCTGGCACCTGGAGCTGGTCTGGAATCAAAGTGCCAGGACGGGGAGGGCAGATGGAGTTTGGCATGCAGGCATGTTGCGACTTACTGGCCATCAAGGAGGAAGAACCAGTTGTCCGGCCAAGGATCATCTGGAGCATATGCGAAGATGACATCGTGGCAATGGCCCGTGAAAGAGGCATTGAGCTGACCGAGGAGCAACTTGATGCCACCGCCAAGTACGTGAAGAAAAGTCTCGATGCTGTCTGCAACTGGTTCATGGTGGTGGACATGGCTCTGAATGAGGCCGTCCAGCCAGCAGAAACTGTAGTCAATGTAGTCAATAATAATAGATGAAGAAGCGCGGTTCGTTCCTGTCCCTGATGATAGTGTTGACAGTGTTGCCGGAGCCGGCGACCACACTGCTGGCGGTACTGTCTATCGGCTGCTGGTGCTTCTTGCGCAGGAGACGGGAACGGAGACCTGCGCTGTGTGATATGACAATCCCCGCGTGATGCGGATGGAATCGGTAGGAAGAAAAACATTCCGAGAGCAAGCAAGGGAGGTTCGAGAATGTCCAGCTTCAAGACGGGAGACTTGGTGAGGGTAAGAGAGCAGACCTCGCGATTCAGGGGTCATGTTGGTAAAGTGGTGCGCACTCAGTCTCGCGGACTGGCGGTCATATATGAAGTGGTTTTCGAGCAGACTCAGCCTGTACTCATGCCTCAAGAGAACAAGTTCCTTGAGTACGAGCTGGAACCAGTAGAAGCCTGACGCCGCTGCTCTAGGTTGGTCAGGCGTGCGCTGAGGAAGCGCTCGCCTGAAGGTGACATTGCCAAACGCGGTATAATGGCGTAGGCAACTGGGGTAGAGCGGCACGAGCACAGTCCTGGGCACGTTTGGCCGTCGGTGGTATGGGCCGCTGGTGGGCAGGAAGCCGTGCCGGCGCTGGTTGTCGCCGAGACCGAACAGGGTGTTTACGGTCGCACAAACCAGGTCTCTGAATAGCTGGTAGGGCAACGACTGTATAGCCATAGTGCCTGTCATCGGTTAGGTCGCGGTATTGCACGGAACCTTGTCTGGCCAGCTTGGATCAACCCATACGCCCGTTTTGTTGCGTGAATGCCTGGCGATGCTGAATGCTCGGCCGGGCGGGCGGTATGTCGACTGCACCATTGGCACGGGCGGCCACGCCATCGCCATTGCTGAGCGGATCGTACCGGGGGGCCGTCTTCTTGGCATTGATCTCGATCCGAAGGCGATTGAGGCGGCACGAGAGCGGCTTCGCCCTTATAGAGAGGATGTGGTACTGGTCAACGACAACTTCGCAAACCTGGGGGAAGTCTGCGCCAGATATGATTTCCGGTCAGTAGATGGCATACTTCTCGACCTGGGAGTATGTTCGCTTCAACTGGACGACGCGACGCGCGGATTCAGCTTTAGGTTCGACGCCCCACTTGACATGCGGTTCGGTCCGGCTCAGCCAATCACAGCAGCCGCTCTGCTGAACCAGCTTTCGGCCAACGAGATCGCTGACTTGCTCTGGAGATATGGTGAGGAACGGCGCAGTCGCCGGATAGCCAGCAGGATCGTTGCCAGTCGCCCCATCAACACCACTGCTCAGTTGGCTCATATAGCAGAGCAGGCGGTGGGGAGAGGTGGGAGGTTGCATCCCGCGACGAGGACATTTCAGGCGCTACGCATCGCTGTGAACAAAGAGCTGACGAATCTGGAGGAAGCTCTCCGACAAACGATAGGCCTTCTATCTCCCGGAGGCAGACTGGTGGTTATCAGCTACCATTCTCTGGAGGACCGCCTGGTCAAGACCTTCTTGCAGCAGGAATCCAGGGATTGCCTTTGCCCTCCGGGTGTACCGGTCTGCTGTTGCGGGCACAGGGCTGCGCTCAAGGTAATCACCCGTAGGGTTATCACTCCGTCGGACGAGGAGAAACAATCGACCCCACGCGCTCGGAGTGCCCGATTGCGGGCGGCTGAGCGGCTCTAGCGCAACAGAGAAGGCACACTACAGGTGGTTGTCGGACTGGCTGGGGCTCACGCCACCCACCAGGGCAAAGAGCCGTTCGATCCTGAGCATCACGTCCTCCGAGCTCTCCTTCTTGCGCCGTGCACGCCTTCGGGTCCCTTTTTCGGCACTGTCCCCGGAGGACTTCGATTTGTAGGTATTCTTGAACTGCTTCTGCATACCGCAGAACTTGCACACGCCCTTGCTGGTAAGGGAGGTCCCGCCTTCGATTATCCAGTGGTGGCAGCACTCTGATGCTACAGCGGCCTCTTGCGAGGTACTTGTCAACTTCCTTCCCATGTTGCAAGACTCACCAGGGCAGCCCGATGAACGGCGGCTGATTTGGGGTAGCCCTTCGCCGCACCAATGCGGGGCACCGACGAGAAAGCGGCTAGAATACTAATGCCAACCTGATCGTGGTGGCAACGAGGGTTTCACCAATTCTCCGTAGGTGAGACCACCCAAATGGGCCCAGCCCAGGGGTGTACAACGAGCTCGTCCTGCCGACCTCTACACCGGTGAGGTAGGTAAGAATAAGGATTGTCTCTACGGAAGGCAATGGCATAGGCGGAGCACAATGGCGTCTCGATGCCAGTCGTCGCTCCGGTGACGCAATGTGATGTTGTCAAAGTGCACGCCCCGATGTAATATTGCACGCGAGACAAGTAGCACAGGGAAACATGGCGGGACTGCATCGGGGTTGCAGCCGTGCAAGCGCTGAGCAGGTTGAGCAATGCACTCCAAGGGTGCGCTGTGGCGTGCGCGGCGGGCCTTGCCTCCTGGGTCCGGAGGCTCTCAGCATTTGCAGCCCGGGGAGGAACCAACGCGAACCAACCTGGTCGTGAAGACTCTGACTGGCGCCTGTAGTATTCCCCTTTTGCCTCTTGTTCCAGTCACCACGTTCAGCCTGAGATGGTTACTGGCGATCCCCCCTTTGAGGATGGTGTACGCACTGGTAATGAGCATGGTGTCAATACCTTTGCTTGGCTCCCTGGTGCTACTGAGCCGGACCTGGGATAGGGCGCCGGTCCTGCGTCTTCCTCTGGCACTGGTCGGAGTGCCTATAGCGCTTATCAGCTACGTGTTCGTTGTACTGACAACGACGCACAGTAGGGGCGAGAAGATACTCAAGCTTGCCATTTGCGAGGCATTCCCTTTCAGCCACCGGATAGCAGAGTGGGACTGGAGCCCTGCACCTTCGTTTGGAACTGCGGGAGACCGCTAGTATCGAAAGCGACTGCGCGTGAGCAATGCAGCAATGCACTGGCAAGAGGCGTGACAAGGAGGCCAGTATGCAGCCCAGGAATGTCACCAACATCGCCATTCTTGGAACTGGGACAATGGGCCCTGGCATTGCACTGCTCTGCGCTGACAGGTACTGGGGCACGGCAGAGTACTTTGAGGCCGGGTGCGGGATGACCAGGGAGTCCACCCTGTGGCTGGTAGAGCAGGGTGTCAGGGTGATGGGGATTGACGCCTGGGGATGGGACCGGCCGTTCTGGGCCATAAGGGAAGAGTTTTGCAGGACAGGCGATAAGGGCGTGCTCTGGGCCGCCCACTATGCCGGGATAGACAAGGAGTACTGTCACATAGAGAAGCTGGCCAATCTTGACAAGCTCCCACGACCTTTCGGTTTCAAGGTAGCCTGTTTCCCGGTGAGGCTGATGGGGGGAAGCGCTGGGTGGAGCCGCGTGGTCGCCATACTCGATGCGTAGCTACACCGTGTTGCCAGGTCGCCCAAGGCTACAATAGAAGCGCTTTCTGAGCACCCGACACAGGAAAATAGAATGAAGCCCGCAACCCGCGATCGACCCCGAAGCCCCGGGTAACGAAAACATGGGGTCGGCAGGATTCGAACCTGCGACCAACCGGTTATGAGCCGGCCGCTCTGCCACTGAGCTACGACCCCTCCGGCCCTTCGCGGCGCATTCCAATTATAGTCGAGCAGAACTGCCATTTCAAGCGCGGCGGGCGTATGACTCCCATGACTGCAGTACCTCCCGGTTGCTGCCAGGACTGGTCGATTTCTCAGCGGCTCTGCGAGTTAGACACCTGAGCTGAGGGGGCTGTTTGTAGGGGAGGAGGGGGATTTCCCCCCACCCTCCCCTACGCAGGGGTGAAAATGGCGTCAAAGGCATGTTACGATCTACCCCCGCATTCCCACAACTAGGAGTCTACCGATTTTCCAGGGGTGCAAACACCGAATTAGGGCCGTGGGGGCGAGACCTATTGACACCCTGGGTTCCTAGCAAACAGGTGTAGGTGCAGGCATCCAGGGCGGCCCAGGACACACCTTCAGCGCTCGCCGAGTTGCTGATCGAAGGCAACAACTGTTGGAGAGGCATTGCTTATGGATTGCCCTTAATCTGAGCAGTATCTGAAAAAGTGCTGTGGCATCACGTGGGTGTGCCGGGCAAGGCCACCGCGCATGCTGAGTCCTGGCGAACGGGTCAAGCCAGTAGCGCGGTGGTTGTGTTGCCCCAGGGGAAGAGACCCGCGTGCTGAGCCGCCGGATGCGGCAGCCAGCCTCGCCACCGACGTCTCTTGGTGGTCCGCAATTATGTGAGAACGTCCGGAGGATCAGCCCCAGGCGGCCGAGGCATCCTGGCCCTTGAGCACAGCTCCTCAAGGCCGATCTCATTGTAGTAGGTACCGATATCGCTCAGGGAGTGAGCATCGCTGTTGGTCAGAAGTATCAGACCGTGTCTGTCGGCGAGCTCCCGTATCCTGGCCTGGTCCATTTCGTGGTCGTGCTGCGGGTTGGCGATCTCGATACCGTGGATGCTACTGTCTATGAAAGCACCAAGGTCGCTGATGTACGGATGACCCGGGTGCGCTATAAACCTGAACGTAATCTCTCCCGGCAGGAACAGCTCGACGACATGGACTACACCTCTGTCGATGCCCAGGAATACCCTGTCAATCTCTTGTCCAGGTATTATCGTTACGTTGCCGTCAAAGTGGTGCTCCACCAGCGCCTTCAGCTCATAGGCGTATGAACTGGTGTAGTGTTCAGTGACAGCGATACCGTCCAGACCTCGGCTTCTTACCGCAGCCACAATGCGTTCGGCAATGTCGACAGTGGGGCTGGCACAGGCGGTGGCTTCCCGGCAGTGCGTGTGAAGGTCGAGCCTCAAGCTGCTATCCTTGCCTTGCTTCCACCAACAGGCTCAGGCTGCAAGCACGCCCGCCAGGGCAGGAGCGGCAGAGTGGCCCATTGCGGAAGCCGTGGTAGTCCTGAGAGATAGGATAGCACAGGCCGTGCCTGCTGAGAAGCAAGCGTTGTAAGGGACCGCAAGGCGGCCCGGCCTCGAGACTTGACTGCCATGCGCAATGTTACATACCATGGGTATGGGCATCGGCGCAGCCAGATTCGTGCTCTGGTGAGGCACGTAGAGGCAGGGATGTCCGCGACTCGAGACTGAATTGATGAGCAGAGAGGGCTCACTGGATGTCATCTTCAACCCTACCTCGGTGGCGATTGCGGGCGTTGCCAGCGGAGGCATAGGCCAGGCTTTTCTCGACTGCTTGCTCGACTCAGGTTTCAAGGGCAATATCTATCCTCTCAACCCCAAGGGTGGCGAAATACGAGGGCTCACTGTGTACCCGAGTCTTCGCGATGTTCCCCGGCCAGTAGATTATGTCATCTCGTGCATACCGGCGCGCTCAGCTATCCAGTTGATCAAAGATAGCGCCGCCGCAGGTGCGAAGGCAATCGCATTCTTCACCGCGGGTTTCTCCGAAATGGGCAGCGAGGAAGGTCGAGTTCTCGAAGGCGAGATGGTGCACGTAGCTCGCGCTCTCGGGGTACGCATAATCGGCCCTAACTGCCTTGGTGTCTATCGCCCCGAACTCGGCCTGTCGTTTGCCTCCGACTTCCCTGGGGAGGGGGGACGGGTGGCCTTCATCTGCCAGAGCGGTGGCAACGCCATCTACCTCATCCGGTCGGCAGCCCGGCGCGGCATCCGGTTCAGCAAGGCGGTCTCCTATGGAAACGCTTGCGATATAGATGAGAGTGAACTCCTGGAGTATTTGGCGGAGGATGCCGAGACGGAGGTAGTGGCGGCCTACATCGAAGGAGTGAAGGACGGACGCCGCTTTCACTCGGCGTTGAGAAAAGTCTCGGCAGCAAAGCCGGTGATTATCCTCAAGGCGGGCGGCACTGACGCTGGCGCTCGAGCAGCCGCGTCCCACACAGGCACTTTGGCCGGGTCTGACGATATCTGGACCAGAGCACTGGAGCAGGCGGGCGCAATACGCGTCCACGATCTGGAAGAGGTTGTCGACATGCTGATAGCCTTTTGCTATCTGCCTCGCTTTGAAGGCAGAAGGGTGGGGGTGTGTGGCGCTGGGGGAGGGCACAACGTCTTGACCACTGACCAGTTTGGCGCTGCTGGCTTCGTGCTGCCGCCACTGCCGCAGTACGTCCAGGATGAGATCAGACAGGCCATCAGAAAGGTGCTCAAGAGCGAAGCAGGCTTCATGCTGGACAACCCCGTGGACGTTACCAATATGCCTACCAGCGAAGGGCTCTACGACATTCTGAAGAAGCTGGCCACATACGATGGTATAGACCTGCTGGTGGGCCAGTTCAGCGTGAACAATTCCGGGTGGCCTTATCAGAGTTCAGGCTACAGTAGCTGGCCCGAGGCTTTCACAGGCGCTGCCGCCAGGGTTCGCAGTGAGACGAACAAGCCCCTGGCGATGGTCATTCACGCTGTCATCTCGAGCTGGGACCTCGACAAGGCCCTCGGCCTGGAACGGCAATGCTCCGAAGCGGGACTGCCCATGTTTCGCTCTGCGGCAAGGGCAGCCAAAGCCATCGATCGCTTTCTGCGTTACCATAAGAATCACCCCGTCTCAGCGAGCCGCTAGAGACGGAGCACGCCCCGTCGCCAGTGCCCGCCGGCAAAGGTGGCAATAGCTCCATGGCTCTTCCCAGCCTGCCTACGGTGCGCGCACATTCAGGGATGGCACCCCTACGTTTTGGGGGAATCCCCGTTGCTTGGCACATGGCCTCAAAGATATCATCTCAGTGGCTGCACATCGTGTTACCCGACGTGCGTATAGTCCCGGCCAGGAGCCTCGGGCTTCCAGGCTGGTTTGCTGCTTTGGCGCTTGAATGACTGAGCCCTGACGGCAGCCTGGTGGAGATGCAAGCGTGACACTACGTACCAAGACCATCATCATTATCGGATTGGCGATCCTGACCCTTACAGCCATTCTGTACTTCTCGTCGAGGATCATCCTGCTGAGGGGTTTCGATTCCATCGAACGGGATATCACCTTGGCTAACACAGAGCGGGCCGTCGCTGCTCTGGACAACGAACTCTCCTCCCTGAGCACCCTGCTCTGGGACTGGGCTTCGCGGGATGACACCTACCAGTTCATGGAAGACCTCAATCAAGACTACATCCAGAGCAACCTGGTGGATGAGACGTTCACGGGCCTGCCTCTCAACGTCATGCTTTATGTCAGCCCCTCGGGCGAGGTGAAGTTCGGCAAGGCATTCGACCTCGAGAAGGGTGAGGAGGTGCCTGTGCCTGCTAGCCTCCTGGAGCATGTGAAACCAGGAGGCCTGCTGCTGGACGAGACCTGCACTGATCCAGGGCCAAAGGGCATCATAGGTCTTCCTCAAGGGCCTATGATGGTCGCCGCGAACCCTATACTCAGCAACTCAGAAGAGGGCCCGAACCGCGGCACCATGATCATGGGGCGGTACATCGATGCCTCTGTGATAGAGAAGATATCACAACTGACTCAGCTCCCTCTCGGTTTCTACACTTTCACCGGAACGGATGTACCGCCGGATGTTGCAGAGGCACGGTCGCTGTTGTCACCGCAAACACCGGTCATCGCTGAGACTCACGGCGAGGGATCTATAGAAGGATATGCCCGCATAGACGATATCTACGGCAACGGCGCTCTTGTCATGTCAGCAGACATGCCGAGGTCGATTCACGAGCAGGGGCAGACCAGCCGTGTTTACCTTCTGCTGTCCCTTGCCGGGGTCGGCATGGTTTCGGTAGCACTGATCTTCCTTCTGCTGGACAGGCTGGTGCTGGCGCGTTTGACTGCCATCGGCGAAACAGTGGGACACATCGGCAGGTCCGGCGACGTGACGGCACGGGTCCCTGTCAAGGGAGGAGACGAACTGGCCAGCCTGGCGGGCGATATCAACCAAATGCTTTCCGCACTGGAGACCTCGCGCAACAGGCTACAGGAAAGCGAAGTGCGCTATCGCCTGCTGGCAGAGAACATGACTGACGTGGTCTGCTGCACCGATATGAACATGCGGCCCACGTATATGAGCCCGTCCACCCCGCGCCTCCTTGGCTATAGTGTTGAGGAGGCCATGAATCGGACGCCAATTGAAGCGCTGACTCCGGCGTCGCTCGAAGCAGCCACGCAGGCACTCGTGGCGGGGACTTCCACAGCCCACCTGGATGAAGTCGGACAGTTCAAACAGCACGCCCTCGAGGTCGAGGTCTATCGCAAGGACGGTTCCACGGTGTGGGTTGAGATAGCGCTTTCCTTCCTGCGTGACTCGGAGGGGAATCCAACCGAGATGTTGATGGTGATGCGCGACATCAGCGACCGAAAAGAAGCGGAGCTGGCTTTGCGGCGCAAGGAAGAGCACTTCCGCTCCCTCATAGAGAAATCGTGGGATGCTGTAGTAGTCCTGGACAGGGAGGCGAGAACAACCTATGCAAGTCCTTCGGTAGAACGAATGTTGGGTAGTCAGCCGGATGCAGCCACCGGCAAGAACATGTTTGACAGGGTCCACCCTGAAGACATGCTCAAGCTCGGCGAAGCATTCCACCGGCTGCTCGAAGATACAGACGAGGTCGTGCAGACGGAGGTGCGTGCCCAGCACGCGGACGGCTCCTGGCATTCCCTGGAATGCATAGGCCGCAATCTGCTCCACGACCGGGCGGTGGAGGGCCTGGTCATCAACATTCGCGACATCACCGAGCGCAAAGAAGCCGAGGCCGAGTTGAGCCGTACGGTTGCCGAGCTGGAGCGGTCTAACGCCGAGCTGGAGCAGTTTGCCTACGTTGCCTCGCATGACTTGCAGGAGCCTCTGCGCATGGTGTCAAGCTACGTCCAGTTGTTGGCTCGGCGCTACCAGGGCAAGCTTGACAGCGAGGCTGATGAGTTCATTGCCTACGCTGTTGACGGGGCCAGCCGTATGCAGAGGCTGATCAACGACCTTCTCTCCTATTCCCGTCTTACGACGCGCGGCCAGGCGTTCGCCCCCACTGACTGCGAGGCCATACTCGACGAGGCTACCGAGAACCTGAAGCTGGCCATTGAAGAGAGTGGGGCTGTGATTACCCACGATCCGTTGCCAACCGTGGTGGCCGATGAGTCCCAATTGATGCAGCTCTTCCAGAACCTGGTCGGTAACGCCATCAAGTTCCGAGGCGAGGACCCGCCCCGGGTGCACATATCTGCCAGGGAAACGATGTCTGATTGGGTCTTCTCTGTGCGCGACAACGGAATCGGCATCGACCCGCAGTTCTCCGGTCGCATCTTCCAGATATTCCAGCGTTTGCACACCAAGGAGAAGTACCCCGGGACGGGCATCGGTCTGGCGGTCTGCAAGAAGATCGTAGAGCGTCACGGTGGCCGTATCTGGGTCGAGTCACAGCCAGGGGATGGTTCCACGTTCTGTTTTACCATACCGATCACAGAGGCAGAGAAGATGAGTCCCTCTCACAGGCAGGAGGACGAGAATGGACCTGAACGTGACCGGGCAACTGACTGAACACAGCAACGTAGTTGACAGCCGTGGCACCGCCTTTGAAGGTCGCTCGTTTGCATGGATGGCCGCACGCCCCGCACCTTTTGCCTGGTTCGCCCGACTGGCGATCATCTCCCTTGTGCTGATAAGTGCCATGATAGCAGCGGCCGTTGGCATGGCCAAGGGCGACGCCCTGACACAGACTGCGGCTGCTGTGCTGGCCACTGGTGGAGGACTCCCCGCAGGTCTGCTTACCCTCCACGTGTTGGGGCGGCTGATACCCGAGTCTGCCTATTGCTCCGCCGCAACCTGGAAGCCGATCGCTGTGTCGTATGTCCCTTATGCTTTCAGCGGGGCCGTTGCAGCCGCGATCGGGATGTCTATACGCGGAGCTATACCCCCGGACATCCGTCCGCTGGGGCTAATAGAGAGTATCTCCATCATAAGCATGTTTGGGCTTGCCTGGACACTGCTTGGGCTGATCGCCAATCGATTGCAGGACAGGGACGACAGAATCTTGAAGCAGTTGATCCAGCTCGAGAGTGAAGTGGCTGAGCGCAGGAGGACTGAGGACAATCTGAGAAGCTCACAGGAGAGGCTGGCAATTATCTTCGAATCGGCACCGGACGCCTACTATCTCAATGACATGCAAGGCAATTTTGTTGATGGCAACAAGGCCGCAGAGGAACTGGTGGGTTACCCCAAAGAGGAGCTGATGGGCAAGAGCTTCCTCGAGGTTGGCCTCCTGCCCCAGGAGGAAGTCCCCAAAGCAGCCGAGCTTCTGGCCCGAAACGCCCAGGGGCAGCCCACCAGCCCCGACGAGTTGACTTTACGGCGAAGCGACGGACAGCGTGTGGTAGTGGAGATACGGACCTATCCGGTCAACATCAGAGACCAGCATCTTGTACTCGGCATTGCTCGTGACATCACGGAGCGCAAGCAGTGGGTGGAGGCTTTGCAGGACAGCGAGAGTCGGTACCGCCTGCTTGCGGAGCACGTGACAGACGTTATCTGGATCGTCAACATGGACATGCAGCTTACCTTTGTCACTCCTTCAGTGGAGCGGCTGAGGGGCTATACGGTGGAGGAGACCCTGGCCCAGACGCCCGAGGAAATCTTGACGCCCGCTTCTCTGAAGACTGCCGCCCAAACCCTGCTGGAGGGGCTGGCCACTGAATACCAGGGTGACGATGACCGGTTCCGCTCATGGACCATCGACCTGGAGATCAAATGCAAGGGCGGCTCCACCATGTGGACAGAGACCACGTTGAGCTTCCTCCGTGATGCGGATGGCTCGCCGGTGGGCATCCTCGGACTGTCGCGCGATATCACAGACCGCAAGAAGGCAGAAGAGCAACTGAAGCAGGCGCTCCAGGAACTGGCGCAGTCCAACACTGAGCTGAAACGCCTGGGCTACATAGCTTCGCACCATTTACAGGAACCGCTGCGCCAGGTGGTCAGCTATGTACAGTTGCTCGAAAAACGGTACAAAGGGCGTCTCGATGCCGATGCGGATGAATTCATTGGCTACGCCGTAGACGGTGCTCTGAGGATCCAGC
>QMOF01000025.1 GCA_003650185.1 Chloroflexota bacterium
ATGCAGTCCATACGGTGTACAATCCTGGTGCCAGCACGGGGGCAGAGACTGATGTATCGGCCGGGAGGCCTTCGCTTGAGGCGGCTCACCGAGCTTGCCACGCGGACGCAGCGGTCCACAGCGCCGCCTGAGGACGCAGGCTCAGGCTTTGACAGGGCCCGATCAAGGAGGAAACAGTGGCTTTGGACATGAAGAGCATGGTTGAGCCAGCCAGGAGAATCTGGAACGAAGTGTCCAAGGTCGTCATTGGCAAAGACGACGTCAAGTTCATTCTTCTGGTGGCGCTGCTGTGCCGTGGGCATGTCCTCATCGAGGGGCTGGCCGGATCGGCCAAGACCACCCTGGCGAAGAGTTTCGCCAAGGTGATCGGTGGTGATTTCAAGCGGATACAGTTCACCCCGGACATGCTGCCGTCCGATGTGACGGGTTTCTACATGTACACTCCCGACGGCAGTTCAAGGTTCATCCCAGGTCCCATATTCGGCAATGTAGTGCTGGCTGACGAGCTGAACCGGACGACACCCAGGACTCAGGCAGGTCTGCTGGAGGCTATGCAGGAGCACCAGGTCACAGTAGAGGGAAGGACCCACCCGCTCCCCAGTCCCTTCATGGTCATAGCCAGCCAGGTGCCCTATGGGGCCGAGGGGACATACCCTCTCACGGAGGTCCAGACTGACAGGTTCATGTTTCGAGGCTGGAGTGCCTATCCTGGCAGGGAGGTGGAGCAGCAGGTCATCGAGAAGATCGACTACCTCGAAGAGCCGGACATCAGCATGGTGGTTGGCGATGAAGAGATAGCGGACCTGCAACAGGCAGTGAAGATAGTCCACGTTTCGGAGAAGATCAGGGACTACATCGTGACACTGGTCGAGCATACGCGGCAGCACTCGGATGTCTTGATTGGGCCCAGCCCCAGGGCAAGCATCGCCCTCTACAAGGGCGCCAGGGCTGCCGCCTTCCTTCAGCTGAGGGACTATGTCATTCCCGATGACGTCAAGCTCCTGGTCACCGCTGTAATGGAGCACCGGATACATCTTAGGCCTGAAGCGGAGATGGAGGATGTGACGCCGAAGAGGATAATTGAGAGGGTCCTGGAGGATGTTCCCGTGCCCAAGGTCGGTTGATGGCTTCTCCTGTAGCTAGGAAGATCTCTCAGGCATACCTCTTCGTGGCCCTCCTGTTGGCGCTTCTGCTCGCGGTGCTTCCCTACTCGGTGGTGGTCCTGTTCCTGCTGGTGGCGCATGCCTGGTCAGCTTACAGGCCGCTGGAGTCCCGACTGCACCTGGCCCTCACCTTCGCTACCTTGCTCGTGTTGCCGCTTGCCCTTGGAGACTCGGTCCTCGGGCACTACTCTGTCCTGTTGCTCGTGCCAGCCCTACCCTTGCTGGACTGGAGCCTGAGACAGAACGCCCACAATCAGCCACTGGAGCAGTCCACCGGCTGGAAGGCGACCGGCGTCCTCACCACTCTGGTGGTTGCCCTGCTGGCAGTGCTCGTGGTCTCGGTCGTGCTGAGCAAATGGGTGCTGGCCTTCGCCGTTGCTTTGCTGTCCGGCTACCTTGCCGTACTGTCGATATGCGTCTTTCGCGCCGTTCCCGGGGCTCCGCTACAGGTTAGCCCCACCCGCTTGAGAGTAGTGGCAGGCCATACCAGCCAGACCTCGGTGACCGTGGAGAGCAAAGCCAGAATACAGGTCCACGCTCAGACCACTCCAGTGCACTCCTGGCTGAGCGTGGAGCCCCAACGGCTGTCGATTGGGTCAACAGGCGCTCAATTCGACCTCACCCTCACTCCACCCCTCTCTGGCCCGTCGGCCCCTGGTCTCCAGGTCTGGATGACCGACCCCTGGGGATTGTGGCAGAGAGCGCAGCAGGTCCACCCGGTCCAGCTCTACGTTATTCCCCGGGCCCGGTATGCCGAGTGGCTGGCAAGAAGGTTCCTCAGCCAGTCAGCGGCGCAGCCCGTTCGAGCCGCCTTGCCAGCCCCGACTGCAAGCCCGCGGCTTCCCAGGCGAGGCGTGGAGTACCTGGGCAGTCACCTCTACCAGCCGGGCGACTCCCTGAGAGACCTGGACTGGAAGCGGATGTGCAAGATGAATCAGATCGTGGTCAAGGAGTACGGCGGGTCTACCACCGGGACTGCCATAGTGGCTGCCAACATGGTGGTGAAAGACCCCGAAGAAGCTGATACGGTGGCCTATGATCTGATAACCCTGGTGTTGACCCTGGCTCGACTTGGTACGCCGATGGCCCTGGCGGCCTACAACCACCGGGACATCCTGCTCGCTACCGAGGCACTCGACCCCAGAGAAGTCCTCAAGAGGACATTGGGCGTGGCGCACAACATGACCATAATGGGACAGGAGCAACGGTTCCTCCAGGCGCCCGACATACGCCGCCTGGCGCGAAACCTGGCCCAACTGGAACAGGTCCCATCGGGGCCAGCGAAGCGCCTGGCGGCCCTGCTGGGACTGGAGGTAGAGGCGATTCGCAGATCGGCCGAAGACCATCCAGCCACAAGGGCGCTGGCCCGGGTAGCTGCCCGAGTTGCGCCGCCTGCTACGATCGCCGTGGTATCCGCGCGCAATCACGATATGGAGGCCCTGGCTGTGGCGCTGGATAACCTGTCCAGGCAGGGATACGAGACCATGTCGGCGGGGAGGAACGCCCGGTGCCGGGTCATCCGGCTGAGCTAGGCAGAGTTTCGCATGTGCATCCGGGTACGTGGACTGGTAAAGCGAGTGGCGGCCTTGTCGGACAGGTGTGCCGCCCCGGAGGGTGAGGACGACCCGCCCAACGAAGGGTCGGTTGCCTTAGCAAGCCGGGTGGAGTCTCGCCTGTCAAGGTTTGCGCTCAGTGCAGCGCCAGCCATCGAGTTGCTGCTGGCTATCGAGCCGGTCTGGACCACGGCGGCGGCAGCATTCGTTTACCTGTCTGCTCTCGGTATAGTCGGCGGTTACACCCCGGTGGGTCTGGCGGCGGCCGCGCTCCCCTTTGCAGCCAGATGGGCTTATCGCGGCTACGTGAGCCACCGGACGCCGCTTGACCTGCCCATACTACTCCTGATGCTGGCGGGCCTGGTCGGCATCTACGGTGCCTCGGACAAGGGCCTGGCCTGGCGCGTGTACGAGACGCTGCTGGCTTCCGTGCTTTTCTATTACTCTGTGGTCAACTACCACAAGCCACGCCTGCTCCTGCGCTTTGGCCTGCTCATCGCGGCTGTGGCCGCGATCGTGGTGGGCGGCTACGTCTTCCTGCAAAGCCCCACTATCCCAAGCTCACCCACCTCATTGCCCTTCTTCTCCCAACTGCAGTCCTGGATTAGCCCCCACCCGCAGTCCTCCCCCGCGGGGTGGTCTAGCCCGCCGCTGGCGTTCAACGCTACGGGGGCCACCATAGTGGTGGAGGTGGTGGCCATGCTCCTGGCCGGTGTGGCCTTGTTTCCTGGCAGAAGGGCCGATCGGGTAGCCGCGGGCATCGGCACACTCCTGCTCCTGGGTGTGCTGGTCATCTCCACCAGCAATGCGGCCTGGGCAGTCCTGGCCGTCGGAGCCATTTTGTTACTCGGATGCCGCAGCCGGTGGCTTCTTGCCTCGGTACCAGCCCTCGGGGGCATTGTCCTGTGGTCAGTATCGGCACGCATCAACCGCTCGCTAGGGCCAGCGCTGGATATGGTAGCTGATAAGATTGAATTCAGGTGGCACCGCTGGGACAGCGTGTGGCAGATGATCGCTGACTCACCGGTGGCAGGGGTAGGCCTGGGTGAGTACCCGGCGGCCTATGTTGCATATCCGCCGGAGGACATGACCTTCGACCTGGCACACAACGCGTATCTCCAGTGCTACAGTGACTTCGGCTTGCTCGGGGTGATCGCCTTGATTGTGGCCGCGGCCGTGTTGCTGCGTCTCGGTCTCCAGGTTGCGCGCGCCCCCCGGGACGACCCGTGGAAGGGGATAGCAGTCGGAGCGTGCGCCGCCGTGCTCGTGGCCGCCGTCTACAGCATGGTGGAATCAGCCCCGGCAGCCATTCTGGGCATGGGCGAAGGCAGCTACGATTATGCTATCTCTCCACTCTTTGCAGTCGTGGGTGCTACACTGGTGGTGGCACACCGGGGCCTGCTCGGCAGGGGAGCAGGCCCCGGCATGAAAGGAACGTCAAACGGAGCCGAGACCTGAGGACAGGCTGTTGCCACGATTGCGGTCAGGAGTTGCCCGAACACGCCAGCGGTACCCGGAGCGACTGCTCGTCCCGTTGCGCCCGCTCGGTTTGACCATGAGGGGCCTCTTCGTTCGACTAGCCCGCCCACCTGCGTCTCTGCTGCTCACAGTGCATGGTTGATGGCCATCGTAATATGATGAACGAGCCAGCAAAGCCGGGCAATACTCCGCGGCGTCATGGCCGCCTGGGCAGGTTCCTGTCCGTGGTCCTGGTACTGGCCGTCCTGGCCACCATCGGGACACTGGCTTACTCCATCGCCTCCCCTGTCAGCACGGACAAGTTCACTGAGTTCTACATTCTGGGACTGGAGGGCAACGCCGACTGGTACCCCTCCATGTTTGTGCTGGAGGACGGAGAGGTGGTTCTGGTGCACTACACCAGCGGGGATCTCTACCAGGAGCGGGAGGAGGGGTTCGGGAGGGTGACACTGGGCGTTGTGAACCGCGAGCAGCGGGAAGCCAGCTATGAGATTGAGGTCAGGATCGGCGGTAGCCCGGTCGATTTCTGGCTGGATGAAGAGCAGGTGGCACGGATAAGGCCGGTGACATTGGCCCACGGGGAGAGCCGGGAGTTCGCAGTTGCCTTTGCACCAGGCGAGGTATGTGGTCTGACCTCCCTGAGTGCGCCTGCCGCGGAAGGAGACACTCAGTTAGCTGTTGCGGCGGTTGACCACCTGGCTGCCGGAGACTATGTACATCTCGGGGCCCCTGACGGTGGCCACACGGAATTCGTCCAAATAGAAGCTGTGAGTTTGGGCGAGTCCACGATCACGCTCAAGACCGCGCTGGTACATGATCACGAAGAGGACGAGAGGGTAGCGGAACGGCAGAAAGTGGAGTTCGTGCTCTACATGGATGGCCATGCCTACTTCGACGACGGAGAAGCGCCACATCTGTGGATCGACGTGAGGCCATTTTGAAACAAAGCGCGAGGCTGTAGCGATGCTCGTGTTCGGACACGCCGGTCTTACCCTGGGTGCTGCCGTGGTACTGGACGGCGTGGTCTCCAGGGTTCGCGCTGCTCCGACTGCGGCAAGTGAGCAGCCCCAGCGCTCTCTGCTCCGGCGAGTCGACCTCAGGGTGCTGCTTGTAGGCTCTCTCCTGCCGGACCTCGTTGACAAGCCGGTGGGATGGCTTTTCTTCGACTGCGGACGCGTCTTCTGCCACACCCTCCTTTTCTGCCTGCTGATCAGCCTTGGTGCTTTCTGGGTCTGGCGCCACAGCCACGGCACCTGGGGTTTCGCCCTTGCGTTCGGTAGCTTCCTGCACCTCATCCTGGACAGCATGTGGGACTATCCTTCCACCCTCCTCTGGCCCCTTTATGGTCTCGAGTTCAAGAGGCCGGAGGACGGCGACTGGGTTGACGCGGCGCTGCAGGGGCTGTGCACCAACCCTGCGGTGTATGTACCAGAGGCCGTAGGCTTGGCCATTCTGGTTGGTTTCCTGCTGGTCCTGGTGCGCCGGAGGAAGCTACAGGCATTTGCCGGAAGTGGTCGCTTCGAGTGATACGAGCCCCGTGACCGCGTCCACCTCGACGGGGGTCTCCTGCGTGTGCCCCTACCATTCGCAGAAGGAAGGCCTGCTGTCTTCGTAGTAGCGGTCATCCCTGACCCTGATTGCACTCATTCGACCAGCCAGATGTTGACAGCTACCCGCCACAATTGCAGGCTTGGCGGCAACCCTGGTGCTGTAGTCTAATCATGTGGAAGCTCCGATGGTTGGAAAGATGGATATACTACCATGGGGTAGGCGAGGACACGTCGCAAGGTGGTGGAGGCCCTGGCCAAGGGACAGACCACCATCCCCAGCGAGTTCCGTGGAATGCTGGGTGCAGAGTTTCCCATGCGCGTGATGACGCCGGGCGGCTCCCTCAGGGAGGTTGCTACGAAGGGATAGTCTAAATGACGCCATTCGTCGCTGTGCGCCCTGCAACTCCTTAGCCAACTACTCCAGGACTGCTTCAGCTAACCTCTGCCAACCAGTACAGCCGCTGCGGCTGGTTTCGTCCCAGTGCTCCATCAGCGCTATGCCTGGTGGCTTTGTCCAGCCCTTCTACTGGTACGCTCTTCCTTCCTGCCAGGTGTGCTCTCCCCAGGCTTCTCGGAGACGTCTTTCTCCTTTTTTGATTCCCGCCGACAGACCCATTCAGTATCGACAGTGCTGAAGCCATTTGCGTCCAGATCACCTCTGTGCTATCTTGACGGCGGTGATACCCGAACAGAAGGCGCGGACCGGAGAGTGCACCTGGCTGGGGATAGCACAGTGTCAGGCAAGAAGTACGACGTAATCATAGTCGGGGGAGGACCGGCTGGCCTGTTCGCTGCGCTGGAGCTGTCCCGGGAACCAGGTATCAGGGTGCTCCTGCTGGAGAAAGGCCGAGACCTGGAGGACCGCACCTGCAAGGGTGGGGAGAAGGGTGGCAAGTGCCTTTCGTGTTCGCCGTGTGACATGGTGAGTGGGCTGGGAGGGGCCGGCGCCTTCAGCGACGGCAAGATGACCCTCTCCCCGGAGGTCGGGGGGCACCTGAAGGAATACCTGGGCCGGGCGAAGACCTCTGACCTCATCAAGTATGTGGATGACCTGTATCTCCGGTTCGGAGCCAAGGACAAGCTCTATGGCACGGGCGATGCTGTGGAGGAGCTGGCCCGCAGGGCCAGCCTGGCAGAACTGCACCTGGTCCCCATGCCCATCCGTCACCTGGGCACAGAGCACTGCCGCGCCATCCTGCGGGCAATGCAGGAGTGCCTGTCCGCGCGGGTCGACATCAGGGTGAGGGAGGCGGCTGCCAGAATAGTCGTGGAAGACTCCGAAGCAAAGGGAATCGAGACTGAGAAGGGCGACCGGCTGGCATGCAACTTTGTGATTGTTGCCCCGGGCAGAGAAGGTACTGACTGGCTGGTGCAGGAGGCGAGACGGCTGAAGCTCACCCTGCGCAGCAACCCGGTGGACGTCGGGGTGCGTGTTGAAGTGCCACGGGTGGTGCTGGACGATTTGACCGAGGTGCTGTATGAGCCCAAGCTGGAGTACTTCACGCCGACCTTCGACGACCGGGTGAGGACCTTCTGCATTTGCCCCGGAGGCGAGGTGACCATGGAGTCCACCGGAGGAGATGACCCGGTGGTCACCGTAAACGGGCATAGCTATGCCGAGCAGAGTACGGACAACACCAATTTTGCCCTCCTGGTGAGCACTCGCTTCACCAAGCCGTTTCGGGAGCCCATGGCCTACGGCAAGTACCTGGCCCGACTGGCTAACCTGTTGGGTGATGGCGTTCTGGTCCAGCGCCTGGGTGATCTCCTCGAAGGACGAAGGTCAACGCCGGAGCGGATAGAGCGGGGCATCGTCCAGCCAACGCTGCAAAGCGCCACCCCCGGTGACCTCAGCTTTGTGCTTCCCTATCGTCATCTGAAGGGCATCGTGGAGATGCTGCAGGCGATGGACAGACTCGCCCCGGGGGTGGCCTCGCGCCACACGCTGCTTTACGGCGTGGAGG
Source organism: Chloroflexota bacterium (assembly GCA_003650185.1). Taxonomy (GTDB): domain Bacteria; phylum Chloroflexota; class Dehalococcoidia; order UBA2247; family RBG-13-53-26; genus B9-G15. Next base: position 7,710 of record QMOF01000025.1, read on the forward strand.
TCAAGTTTTACTCCTGCCGTCTCGAGCTGAGCGAGAACATGGAGACCCAGATATCGAACATGTTCGCGGTGGGGGACGGGGCCGGGGTCAGCCGCGGGCTGGTACAGGCATCGGCGTCCGGTGTCCTGGCAGCTCGTGGGATACTGAGAAGAATGGGGAAGCTCCCCGACGCGTCGCTTGTGCCTAGTGCCCGTGCATGAGTCAGACCGTTTTCGTTGGTCTTGATCTGACCTCCTCAGATGCCAGACCCACTGCCTGTGTCGGCCTTGACGAGAGGTTGGACCTCGCTTTCGCTGGTTTCGTCAGCCGCGACGCAGACCTGCTGGCGCTGGTAACTGCTGAGGGACCGCGCTGCACCGCTATTGATGCACCTCTCACCCTGCCAAGAGGGCTATGCTGCCTGGAGGAAGGCTGCAACTGCTGTGCAGGGAGCGGGACTGGACGGGAATGCGAGCGAGAGCTGGCACGCCTGGGGATCCCCTGCTACTTCACCACCAAGCGATCGATCATAAAGGGGATGGTCTATCGAGGCGTGAAGATGCGGGCGGAACTGGAGCCGCGAGGCTGCTGCGTTATAGAAGTCTACCCCTATGCCAGCAAAGTCTGCCTCTGGGGCAGGCCGATCCCTCCCAAGTCGAAGCCGGAGGGGCTGGCCTTCCTGCATGACGGGCTCGCGCGCCTGATGCCGGGCCTTCGGCCCTACGTGAGCGACTTCAACCACGACCTCTGTGACGCAGCCATCGCTGCCTACACAGCCTACCTGTGCCACCAGGGAAGGACAAGGCGGATCGGGAACGCCGAGGAAGGGACAATCGAGATCCCTGATAGACAGATGGGCGGGCCAGAGGTTGCTGTTGAGACCGGACCAGGTAGCCCGTGGTAGGGTAGCGTGAAGATTAGTGTGTAAATTCAAGGAGGGGTTTCTCCTTCCAGGTGGCGTTCAGATGACTGACTATGCCGTATATGATGCGATCCACGCTTGCTTTATTTTGGAAGCAACTCATCGACTTGGTTCGCTGCCGCACCTCGCGGAAGGCGCGCTCTACCGCATTTGTCGTCCGTATCTTACGCCAGTGCATCCTGGGACAGTCCAGGAAATCCAGTAGTCCGTCAAGGCCCTTCCCCAAACAGCATACCGCTCGCCTCTGGCTTTCTTGCTATATGGCCGCCCACCCACACGGAAGCGTACCGGTGATATCGACCTATGGCTTGTGTTTGGAGTTCCCCTGCCCGATCTCTGGGCAACCTCAGATTCCCGATTAGCCCAATTCGGATAAGGGGGCTACGATACCGGTAACCGTTGCGATAGCCACGCCGGGAGTCGACCCTCTTGTATAGCCCGGCACCAAGCCGGTCGATGATGTCCCCTTCCATGGCCCCCTCCAGCACCTTCTTGATGCTGCCCCGAACCGTCTCGTCGAACTCCTTCCCGTCCTCCCCCCACTTGACCCCCGCCACAAGTCCTCTATTGTGAACTGCGTCAGATCCTTTACCTGTACCACGGGGCGTTACCTCCTTTCTGGCCCTTGCTTTTATTCTCCCTGAAAGGGTACGCCCCTTCCTTCTTACACACAATACGTTACACTACCCTTTACTGACGAATAGAACAAGTTGAATCTGCCGAGAGCGCAAGAAGGCAAAAGAAAGACAGGGAATATCGTTGTAGATACGTGCTTGATGTAAGAGGATTGGAGATGGCTCTGGCCGAAGCCCTACAGTTCGGTCTAGCTCGCCGCCCTGGAATCCACCCCAGGCGTCATCTCCACAAAGGCGATCTGCACGCCGTGCAGCGACCTGGGGTGGGCAAAGACCACCCTGCCCTCGGGGAAGGCAAGGGGCCCATCGGTGATGAAGGTCACGCCCTTGTCGGCCAGGTGGCGCATATCCTGCTCCAGGTCGGTGACCTCCACTGAGATGTGGTTCAGTCCCTCTCCTCGGGTCTCGAGGAACTTGGCAATCGGGGTGCTTGGCTCCTCCGAGGCTACCAGGCTGATGGCCACGCTGCCCAGGTAGAACCTGGCCCCTTTCAGACCGGGGTATGCATAATGCTCCGGTGGCAGCAGCCTGGGCTCCAGGCCCAGAACGGCAGAGTACCTCTGCACCGCCGCATCGAGGTCTTTCACTGCGATGCTGACGTCCAGCAGGCGCTTTATCGTTTGGCTACCCCCTGCCTCCAGGCTGAAAAACCCCGAGGCCATCTATGGCGACCTCGGGGTTTCGGTGTCCTCTGTCTGGCGCACCGCACGGGCGGGCACCCCGTAGCGGCGGGTCCAGGTCTAGTCCTTAGGCTGGATGAACTCCATCTGCACGCCGTGCAGTGACTTGGGATGTCCGAAATTAACGATGCCGCCGGAATATGTCATCGGCTCGGGGCTGACCAGCTTCACGCCCTTCGCTTCGAGGTCTTTCATGTCGTTCGGCAGATCGGTCACACGGAAGGACAGGAGGAATACGCCCTCACCCCTGCTCTCAAGGAACTTGTAGATCGAGGTTTCAGGGTTATCGGAAGAGATGAGATTGATGCTGACGCCACCTACCTTGATGGTGGCCCCCCTCAGCCCCGGAAATGCGAAGTCCTCAGGCTTGGTCCACTCCGGTTCTCCACCGAGTATGGCAGAGTACTTCTGCACCGCTGCATCAAGGTCCTTCACCGCTATGTTTACACCATATAGCTCTTTTATCATTTAGTACCTCCCTTTCTTTGAGTTGCTGAGCGGCAACCACATTCTAGCAAATCTGCTTCAGCGCTGCAATCAGAGCATCGGTATGCTCGGGTCTCCCCACGCTGATACGGATGAAGTCCTCCAGCCGGGGGTTGTCGAAGTAGCGCACCGAGATGCCCCTCTTGCGCAGCTCCTGGTGAACGGCCCTGGCCCGCCCGCCAGCCACGTGGCACAGGAGGAAGTTAGCCTCTGAAGGGAGGGGCCTGAGGCCCTCGAACTGGGACAGGGCCTGGAGCAGCCGCTGCCGCTCGGCGATAATGGCCTGGACCGTCTGCCTCAGGTAGGCGATGTCCCTGAGCGACTCTAGCGCCGCTACCTGGCCCGCCGCGTTGACATTGTAGGGCGGCTTTACCCGCATCAGGTGCCTTACAATGCTTTCGGGAAAGATGCCGTAGCCCACTCTGAGACCGGCAAGACCTGCCCACTTGCTGAAGGTGCGTAGAATGACCAGGTTGTCGTACTTCCGCGACTCGTCCGCCATGCTCTGGCCACTGAACTCGTAGTAAGCCTCGTCCAGCACCACCACCGCTCCTGTCTCCAGGATGTGCCGGATATCATCCTTCGGCGTGGTGTTCCCGCTGGGGTTGTTCGGCGAGGCGATGAAGACGAGCTTCGCCCCCTCTTCGGCGATGGCCTGCCTGACGCGGGCAACGTCGACAGCGAAGTCGGTGTCGCGGGGTACTTCAACCAACCTGCCCCCGCATACGCCGGTGCTGAAAGAGTACATACCGAAGGTAGGCGGGCAGTTGATCACCGCCTCACCTGGCTCGACGAAGAGGCGCACAGCCAGGTCTATCAGCTCGTCGCTGCCGCTGCCTGCCACCAGGCGCTCGGCAGATACGCCAACGTAGCCCTCCAGGGCCTTCCTCAGTTCGCGCTGCTCGGTATCGGGGTAGACGTGGTAGTAGGGAAAGGCCGCCAGCGCTTCTCTTACCCTGGGAGAGCAGCCGTAGGGGTTCTCATTGCCATCGAGCTTGACAATGTGCTCTGCGGCAACCCCGGCGTCCTGGCTCAACGCCTCGAGGGGCGACACAGCCGCGTATGCCTCCGTGTGGAGAAGGTGTGACCTGATGAGGCGTTGTGGGTCTTTGTCCCGGGTCAACTCGGTTTCTCCTGGGGCATATTCAACATGAGCACCTCGAATACCAGGCGGGGATTGGCGTTCTGCTCCAGGTACTTACGCGCATCCTGGAGCCGGCGAATGAAGCCCACGATCTGCTCCGTGCTCAGTGTGTCTGCCTGGCCGGAGAGCACTGATAGCCGGTCTACGTTTGTGACGGGGCCGCTCTGGCCACATTTCAAGATGAGCAAATCGCGCCACCATTGTATCCACAAGCTGAGCAACTCCTCCACGTCTTCGCGGCTCTTGGAGAAGCGGTTTGCCAGCTCTGCCGCGTAAGTGAACCGCTCCAGTAGGCCTGCGTGGACCAGCCCGGCCAGAGCGTTCAGCCTCCGGTCGCGCTCCTCCAGAAGCCCCCCGTCCTGCGTAGCCTGAATGGCCCAACCCAGGCAACCACCTGAGACGCGGGCCAGCAGCTCGGCCTTCTCATCATCGATCATGTAGCGCTCAGTCAGGGTCTCTCTTACGACATCGATGGGGAGGGGAGGTAACTCCACTCGCTGGCACCGCGAAATGATGGTAGGTAACACATCTTTCTCTCGCGAGGTCAGCAGAATAATGAGCACGTTGGAGGGAGGCTCTTCCAGCGTCTTCAGTAGCCGGTTGGCTGCGTCCTGCGAGAGCAGCTCAGCCCCGTCGAATATAAATACCTTGCACCTGCCCTCAAACGGGGGCAGGCTGGCATCATTGTCCATTTCTCTCACCTGGCTAATGGTGATCACCTTGTGTTGCTCTTCTCTGCCTATGATCTTGACGTCGCTGTGGTTGCCTTCGGCGATGCGGCGGCAGGCAGCACACTCGCCGCAGGGGACACGGTCTGCCTGGCAGTTGACTGCTCTGGCCAGGTCGAGCGCCAGGGTCAGCTTCCCCACGTGAGGCGGGCCGACGAAAAGGTAGGCGTGCGAAAGCTGGCCCGCCTCAAGACTACGGCTCAGCAGTGTTCTCGCCCTGGAATGTCCCATAAACTGCCACATGACGCTTCTGCCGACCGCCGCCACCCTTAGAACAGGTCGTGGCTGAACAGGTCGTCATAGGTCTCCCGCCGCCGCACCAGCCTTGCTTCGCCGTCCCTCACCATCACGATAGCTGGCCTGAGGCAGGCGTTGTAGTTGCTGGCCATGGAAAGGCAGTACGCTCCGCAAGCTGGCACGGCCAGAATGTCACCTGCTTCGACCGCGGGAAGACGGATGTCCTTGATCAAGATATCACCGGACTCGCAGAACTTGCCGCCTATGGTCACCTGCTCCGCCCCGGGTCGGCTGGCCTTGTTGGCGATGACAGCATCGTACCTTGACCCGTAGAGGGCGGGCCGGATGTTGTCCCCCATACCGCCGTCGACAAAAACGTACTTCCTTATACCAGGGACTTCCTTCGCTCCCCCTATGGTGTAGAGGGCCACCCCCGCCTGCCCCACGATGCCCCTCCCGGGCTCGATCACCAGCCGCGGTGCTGCTAGCCCAAGCCTGTCAACCTGGTCCAGCACCGCCGAGGTGATCGCCTCGGCGTAGTCGGCAACGGCGAGAGCGGTAGATTCCCGCAGGTATGGTATGGCAAAGCCGCCACCGACGTTCAGTTCCTGCAACTCGAGGCCGTGTTTCCGCCTCATCTCAGCGGCAAAGCGGAGCATGATGCCAATGGCCTCCAGATATGGCCCTATCTCGAAGACTGGCGACCCGAGGTGACAATGGAGCCCTACCAGGTTGAGATTGTGGCACGCCATGGCCCTGACCACTGCCTCCTCTGCCTGGCCAGTGCTTGTGGGGAAGCCGAACTTGCTGTCGAGTACCCCGGTAGCAGTGTAATGATGGCTGTGCGGGTCGACGCCGGGTGATAGCCGGAGCAGCACATCCTGCACGCTGCCCCTTCGTTCGGTCAGCCTGGCCAGAAGGTCAATCTCACGAAAATTGTCCATCACCACGCGGCCAATGCCCCAATCCAGCGCCAGCTCGAGCTCCTCCTCCGACTTGTTGTTGCCGTGGAAGTAGACCTCATCCGGGGGAAAGTCGACCGACCTGGCGATGGCTATCTCCCCGCCCGAAACGACGTCCAGCCCCAGTCCCTCCTGCTGGAGGACCAGCGCCAGGGCCGGGTTGATGAAAGCCTTGCAGGCGTAGATGACTGCTACCTGGGGGTACCTCTGGCTGAACTCGCGGCGATAGTCGCGGCACCTAGCACGCAACGTCACCTCGTCGAAGAGGTAAAGGGGTGTGCCGTAAGTGGCTGCCAACTCCACCGTGTCACAGCCACCAATCACCAGATGGCTGCCCCCGCTAACCTGCGAGGTCAGCGGGAAAAGAGAGAGATCGAAAAGATTCTCCTTGCTGCTCACTCAAGCAAAGCGTCCATGGCTTCTCGCCGGATCAGGCGTTGCCGCGCCCTTTGAGCCTGCGGGTTGAGACCGGTTACTCGTCGTCTATCCCCAGGTTTATGATGTAGTCAACGGCGTCCTTCACGGTTACTATCCTTCTGGCGTCTTCGTCGGGTATCTCAACCTTCGTATTCGGACTGCTGAACTCCTCCTCCATGGCCATCATCAGCTCCACCAAGTCCAGGGAGTCGGCATTAAAGTCCTCGATGAAAGATGAGGAGGGCAACACCTCTTCTTCTTTCACCCCAAGTTGTTCCACAATGATTGCCCTGACCCGCTCGAAAACGGAAGCCACTGTATATCACCCCTTTCTACTATTGTCCCTGGTCAGCTCATCATAGACCGAGCCCAAAACCCCATTAACGAACCGCGCAGAGTTGCTGCTTCCGAAAGCCTTGGCCAACTCGACTGCTTCGTTGATAGCTACCTTCGGCGGGACCATCTGAGATACCAGCTCAGCCACACCCAGGCGCAGTATGTTTCTGTCGATGGGAGAGAGCTGGTCCAGGGGCCAGGCGGGGGCAAACCGCTGTACCAGCCTATCGATGGCTTCTCTGTGCTGCACCACCTGCGACACCAGATCCCGAGTGAACTTCGCCGTCTCTTCAGGTAGCGTGCTCTCCTCCAGCAGGCGATTCAACGAGTCGTCCAGGTCGTGCCCGGTACAATCGGCCTCGTACAACGCTTGCAGTGCCACAGCCCTGCCCCTCCGCCGCACAGCCAAGGGTGCCTTTATCATAGCCCTGTCTTCTTGACCTTCTAAGTTGCAGACAATAGAAGCCGCCACGCGTTTGTCACCAAGTATAGCATTGCTCAACCAGCAAGTGAAGGTTTCCCAACCTGACCCTTCTCAGTCCCTGGGCCTTTGCCTCCTCCAGACACTCCTCGGCATGCTGCCTCGAGGTGGTCGGCAGGTCATTCATCATGAAGTGAGGATGAAAGGCCAGAAGCGAGTATGGGATGTCCGGGCTGATCGAGGCGATGAACGAGGCAATGGCAGACACCTCCGAGCGGTCCACGTAGCCTGGAACCAGAAGCGTGCTGGCCACAAGGAAAGGCGGCGAGGGCCTTGCAGACACGTAGTCGGCGAGCGATCGGAAGTTCTCCAGGGTCCTCTTGTTGCTCACCCCGCACAGGGCGATGTGCAATCGCTCGCTCCAGCACTTGAGGTCGAACTTGATGCAGCCGCCGGACTTGAGTGACAGATCGGCCATCTGCTTCAGCAAGCCCGGATGCATTGACCCGTTGGTCTCCCAACAGATGCGCA
>QMOF01000026.1 GCA_003650185.1 Chloroflexota bacterium
CTCTCGTAGTGTCCACCACCAGATGATGGCGGCGTATCTTCTCCACCGTTGGCTCCATCTTGCGGTAGACATCCCAGTCTGCTTCAGAGCTGTCTGCGCGCTCCACTTCCAAACTCCGGCGATCCAACCGCTGTCGTACCACCTCAGGAGGTGCCTCCGTACGCACGATGACCAGCCTGGCACCCACTCGGTCTGCGATGTGATACAACTGCTCCCGGTGACGCTCCTCCAGATTGGTCGCATCCAGGGCTACTGTCACACCCTTCGCCAGCAATTCCTCCACCACCCTGTAGCAGGCCCGGAACAGCCTGTAGCTCTCTTCAACACTGTAGATAGGCCGAGGAAACAACAGCTTCCGCAGCGCATCGCTCTCGAGTACTACCAGCCCCACCCTCTCCGCCAGCCGTTGGCAGAAATACGACTTACCGGTGCCAGGCAGACCACTGACCATCACCAAGCACGGCCTGACCACCGGCTCCGGTAACTCGCCCAAACCCTCCTTCAGCCTTCCCACATCCTCAGCCAACTGGCCTTCGCCCATGCAAGGGCAATTATAGGGGATTTCGAGAGCTTTTCAAACGGAGTGGGATATGTTCCGCCAGACACCCACTGATGAGGCGCCATGCAGCACAAGATCGCAGCTAGAGATAGCTGCGATCGATCAGCACCCGGTTCAGCAGAACGCTCTTCTTGTTGTCCGCCGTTCGCAGGTCCGGCAGGAGGCCATCAGTTACCCGCTTGATCACGATGAGGCAGAATATGGCTATAGCGCCGCCGATCGTCTCCCAGGACTCCCCTACCCACCAGCACCCCACCGGGAACAGGGCAAAAGCAACCAGCATCCCCAGGGGGAGGCTTAGGCTGGGAGGCCCGCCAAACTTCAAACGCTCGTCCAGGGCTTGTTTCGAATCGAGAAGCCGTGGCACCGTCCTTATGCCTACACCCAGCAGGATAGGCACCAGGCAGAAAGGCAACGCCTGATAAGACAGCGCTCCCGCCACACCGAGGCTGGTGGTATTGCCCTTCTCGCCTTCAAACCCCAGGAAAACAGACCACATCATCCCGGCTACTACCGCCACCCCCACGCCGACCACCGTACCCCGGTCAACGTCGAGAAGCACGTCGACAAGCGCTACCGCAATGCCGCCCTTGACGACATCCCAGGCAATGCCGCTGAAGCCCTCCACCCGCCCCACCTTGTGCCAAAGCCCGCTGTGCATGTCCTCTTCCTGGCGCAGGTCGTAACCTCGCATCCTGCCCAGAAGATAGACAACGGGGAAAGCTCCATACAGGTAGGCTCCCACCACTAGTAGCACATCAATCCACATGCTGCCTTTTCAAGACCCCCTATGAAACGCAATCCTACCTGCGCAGGTTGTGCTGAAGCAGGTAATCCGAGGACTCGCTCTCCTGCTCCACGACCTTATGCTCCAGCAACGCCGGACCAAGGATCAGAAAAACTACCATGGAAGCCAGAATCATCAGGTCAAGCAAGTCGATGTTACCCCCCCTTGAGCACGCCACAAAGATCAACGTAGCCAGCCCGGAAACGAGCAGGGCCCCGGCCTTCAGAGGGCGCTGCCTCAACCTGGTGAATAGAACGACGATGCCGGCCAGGCTAAGGAAGCTCATGGCTATCCAGGGTTCCAGAGCATATATCGACTGCCTGTCACTGCCCAACAGCGCCTCCCTCCAGTCCGCCATCATGAACCAGCCCGCCAAGGCTGGTACCGGCAGTGCCATCAGTGAGCCGAGCAACCAATCACGCCGCAATATCTGGACCAGAATGCGTATAAAGAGCCAGAGAATGATAGGGAAATACACCACCATCAGCAGCCACACCCACCACGGCGAGAAGATGGACCCGGACCCCACTGCACGCTCCAGGAGAAAGAAACCGACCACGAACAAGGGCATCAGCGTGTAGCCCAGCCAGGTGAAAAACCACGTCGGCTTGTTGTGCTGCCAACCATAGATGGTCACACCTATGGTACATACTAGAGTCGCCGCAACCCAGACAAAGTTCGACCACTGGTGAAGGGCGAAGAGCAGGCAGAAAAGCAGATGGGGCAAGGCGGCAATTGCCGTCTGTCCCCAGTTGCTGCTGCTGTGTACCTCGTTGAGCTCGTCGACCACGCTCCGCAGCGACCCAAATGACTCGGTTGCTACCCTGCAGGCCTCCTCGCGAGAAAGCCCCGACTCCTCCAGGTCTTCCACCTGATCCTCGAAATGGGCGTGCAACTCTGACAACACCTCCCTCTTCGAAGATGGCTCCAGCTTCAATCTGGTCCCGATGCTCTTCAAGTCGTCCCTCGGCTGGGTTGACACCCTTCCCCTCCCCGCGCTAGGCCCCCGATGGCTGCATAACCAGGTTCACCGCAGTGGCGAACCCCTGCCACTCGGCCACCTTCTGCTCCAACAGCTTCAGGCCCTTATCAGTCAGATGATAATACCGTCTTTCCTTACCCGAAGGTAGACGTTCCCACGTGCCCCTGACCAGTCCAGCCGTCTCCAACCGATGCAGAGCAGGGTACAGCGTACCCTCCTTGAACCTGAAGTAGCCCTGGCTCCGCCTGTTCAACTCCTTTATGATCTGATAGCCATACATGGGCTGGCCCCTCAGCAGGGAAAGAAGAAGCGCATCGGTGTTTCCCTTGAGAAGCTCGCGTTTATGCTCCATCAACTATTCACCTTTCTTCCGAAGCTGTGCTGAAGGTGAGAATACCATAGGGGTTTCGTCGGTGACAACTTTGGGCGAGGCCCACAGGTGGGCTGGAACACGAACTCGCCCGATAACCATGTGCGCGTCTGGGACCCTGCATCACAGCAGCCGCGCCTTCCTCGCTGAGAACCTGCGCCTGAATCCAAGTGCCAAAGCCCCTGTTACTCCTCGGCGTAAAAGGCAAGGCCCAAGGCGCCGGTACCCGTTGAGTAGCCCATTATGGGGCTCATCTCGGTCACCCACAACTCCACGCAGTTGAACTCCTGCTGCACCCGGCTCCTGAGCCTCTCGCCCTCCTCAGGTGCCCCGGCATGGTGTACCGCTACATGCACCGGCTTCCTGCCTGTCCTCCGGTGCATCTCTTCCAGAAGCTGGTTCAAGCCCTTTTCCTTGTTCCTGGTCACGCCTATTAACCGGGCCACGCCATTCTCCCAGGTAAACATCGGCCTCACGCTGAGCCATGCCCCCAATTGCGTGGCTATCTTCGGTATGCGACCTGTCCTATAGGCATGGCGAATGGTCTCCAGCACAAACAGGAGGTCAACCTTATGCATCGCCGCCTTCGCAGCCCAGAGGGCTCCATCCAGCCCCTTGCCATTTTCTACGGCGCGGGCCGCAGCCAGGACAACGAACCCCTCCGCACCCGTGGCCGTCATGGAGTCCAGTACCTCGATCCTGACACGATTCAACTCACCTTGCACCAGATCTCTGGCAGCCACAGCCGCATTGTACACCGTGCTCACCTTTGAAGATAGCGTGATAACCAGAACGGCTTCTGCATCGACACCCACCTTGCGGTAGGCTTCCACGAACGCTGCCGGCGGCGGTGCGGAGGTAGAAAACAGGTCAGGCGCCTTTTCGAGCAACCGGTAAGCGTCCGACGGGCTTATGTCAATCCAGTCACGATAGATCTGACCATCGAAGTATATGTTTGGTGATACTATCTCAATCCCATAACGCTCCACCATCTCCCGGGGAAGGCAAGCGATACTATCGGCAACAAGAGCTACCTTGCTCATTCAACGCCTTCAACGGGATACATCGTAATACTACGCATAGGCTGGTGTCAACGCTACCTGCGCCAGCTCTCGCGGTAGAGGCACTACAGACGGACAAGCTCGTAGTCCAGCCTGCCCATGCCCAGTCTCTGCGCCACGTTCAACTGCACCAGACTGTCTGTCTGGTTTAGCTTGCCCATTCTATCGGGCGGCACCAGAGGGGTTGACGTCAGGACAACCGGGGCACGGTCGATCAGGTCAGACGACGCCTTGTCGATGGCCACCGGGTCCCGGGAGGCAAGGACGCCGATGTCAGGCACTATTCTCTCACCGGCAGGCGCAGCACAATCGCAGTTCGGAGTCACATCCTGGACAAGATTGATGAATGCCGCCTTACCGCTGAACCTGGACATCACCGCTGAGGCAGCATGCGCCAGGTAGACCTGGAGCCGCTTCTTGTTGTCTGCGCCCCAGAACAAAGCTCCGCTCGGACATTCGAAAAGGCACGTGCTGCAGTAGATACACTTCTCCGGGTCCCTTACTGGCCTGCCATTCTGCATGGCTATCGCACCCGTGGGGCATACCTCGGCGCAAGTCCCGCAACCATTGCACCTGGGATCGTCCAGTATGGGCGCGTTGCTGCTGTGCTGTTCCCTTTTCGATTCCTTCGTCACGCACCCCATGCCCAGGTTCTTCACTGCTCCCCCAAAGCCGGTCAACATGTGCCCCTTGAAGTGAGAAACAACAAGCAAGAAGTCTGCCTGGTAGACCTTGAGGCCAACCTTCACCTCTGTCAGTCCGCAACCCTGAACCACTGTGCTCAACTTGACGGTTACACCCTCGTACCCGTCTCCATCGGCTATCACCACGGGGGCGCCAACGCTTTGCTCCACGAAACCATTGAAAGCGGCAGTTGACAGGTACTTGCTCTCGCTATCCCTCGACCCAGGATAAAGGGCAGTGGTATCCGTCACGAATGGTCGGCCCCCCACCCCCTTGACCAGGTCAACCACCCGCCGCACAAAGGCAGGCCTGATATAGGTGATGTTGCCCAGCTCACCCATGTGCAGCTTGACAGCCACCGATGCGTTACGCGCGATAAGGTCCAGGATGCCAGACTCGCGGCAAAGCCACTCCATGCCTTGCAGGACATCCCCACCCCCTGAGTAATCGAAGAAAAACACCTTTGACATTTTCTCGGGCCACGCGCCGCTCGCCGCACAGGCCTAGCTTATCACTTCCACTGCGCCCAGGCCAACCCCGGCATCAGGTCAAACGAATGGTGCCAGGCTTTCGGGCTCGGTGCGTGAGCTGAGCCACTTCTGTTTCTGGACAAGCCTCGTCTCTTCGTCAGTTGTCCGGTATTCGGCCAGAAAAGCCCGTTTCAGGGCAGCGAACCGGCCGTCAAGAATTGCCTCTCTTATCCGCCGCATCAGTCCAAGAACAAACGTAAGGTTGTGAATGGTGGCCAACCTGTATGCCAGCAGCTCCCTGGACCGGAACAGGTGATGCAGATAAGCAGCCGAAAAGTGGCGGCAAGTATAGCAGCCGCAGTCCCGGTCAAGAGGCTCATCCCTGTCTCGGTAGCAGGCGTTCTGTATGTTTCGCCTGCCGGATGCTGTGAACAAGGCCCCGTTTCGGGCCGTCCGAGTGGGAAGCGCACTGTCGAACAAATCCACTCCCCTGGCCACAGCCTCGAGGATGTCCTCTGGTGAGCCCACCCCCATAAGGTAGCGCGGTCTGTCTTCCGGGAGCCAGCCCACCGTTTCCTCAATGGTGGAAAACATCACCTGCTTTGGCTCTCCCAGGCTCACTCCTCCGATGGCATAACCGTCGAATCCCAGCGAAGCCAGGAACTCGGCCGACTGGCGCCGCAACTCAGGGAAAGCCCCTCCTTGCACGATCCCGTAAAGGGCCTGGTCATCCCGACGGCGGGCCAGTCGTGACCTCTCGGCCCACACGTGGGTCCGCCTCACGGCTTCGCGGATGAGCTCTGGTTCCTGGCAATAGGGAGGGCACTCGTCTAATGGCATGATGATATCGCTGCCCAGTCTCTCCTGGAGCTGTATCACCATCTCTGGGGTCAGGAAATGCTCGCTGCCGTCGACGTGCGACCTGAAGGTAACGCCCTCGTCAGCGGTTCGGCACAGCCGCGCCAGGCTGAACACCTGATAGCCACCACTGTCGGTAAGAATAGGCCCTGGCCAGGACATGAACCGGTGCAGCCCTCCGACTTTCTCGATGACACCTACGCCCGGTCTGAGGTGAAGGTGGTAGGTGTTAGCCAGTATAATGCTCGCCCCGGCCGCCCGCACCTCGTCAGGGCCCAACGCCTTCACCGCAGCCTGGCTACCCACCGGCAAAAACGCTGGAGTCGGTACTGCTCCACGAGATGTCGTAATCAGCCCGGCTCTGGCACCAGTCTCTGGGCAGGACTTGTCCAACGCAAAGGTGTGGCTCACTGTCTTAGCAGGTGTCGGGCAATTATGGCTCTCTGTATCTCCGAAACGCCAACGTATACCTCGGTCATCTTGGCGTCCCGGTAGAGTCGCTCAACGGGCATACTCTTCATTGTCCCGTAGGAACCATGGACCTGCATGGCCATACGAGTCACCTCCACAGCCATCTGGGAACAGTACAGCTTCGCTACGGACGACTCATTTCTGATATCCAGGCCCTGGTCACGCAGGGAAGCTGTCCTGTAGGCCAACCACCTTCCCGCTTCCATTCTGGACACCATCTCCGCAAGTAGCCACTGGATGGTGGGCATCTCAGCGATCGGCCTGCCATAGGCACATCGCTGCTTGGCATACTCAACCGAGAGGTCAAGAGCGGCCTGCGATACCCCCACCCCCTGGGCAGAGACACCCACCCTCTCCACGCTTATGGCCTCAAGCAAGGGCTCGTAGCCCGAGCCCGGGCTGCCCAGAAGGTTCTCCCGGGGCACCCTGACACCGTCCAGGTAGACCACCGAGGCACCCAAGCCCCTGAGCCCCAAAGTCTCGCACGGCTCCCGCAGGACGAACCCAGGTGCGGAGGCCGGCACAATGTACGCGCTGACCTTCCCATCCTCGTCCTTGGCAAATACAGTGGCAATATCAGCCGCCGGGGACAGGGCTATGAAGTTTTTCTGCCCTTCTATAACATACCCATCGCCCTGCCATACCGCCCGCGTAGCTATAGCCCTGGGGTCCGACCCCGTGGCGGGCTCGGTGAAGCAGAAGCAGCCAAGCATCTCCCCGCTGGCCAAAGGTACCAAGAAGTCGCGCTTCTGCCGATCGGTGCCAAACCGATAGATGGACTCAGCGGACAGAATGCTCACCGCCACGATGGCGCCAGCCGTCATCGAGGCCCGGCTGATCTGCTCCACCACCAGGGCGTAGGCCAGGTAACCACCCCCCGTGCCACCACATTCCGCCGGGTAGGCCAGGCCATAGTAGCCCATCGCCCCCATTTCCCGGGCCAGCTCCAGAGGAAACTCAGCCGTACGATCAATCTCCGCCGCTAATGGCAGGACTGCCTTCTGGGCATACTCCTTGGCCGCAGCCTGAACCATCTTGTCTCGTTCGCCAAGAATGAAGTCCACAGTTACCTCTCGTCTCCAATTTCGTTGCGCCAGGTGGTTCCGGCCAGGAAGAGGTGTTGCGCTCGGCTCTATCCCAGGCTGACCAGAGATATCTGGTCATTGGTGTATACGCACAGACTAGCTGCCAGTTCCATGCTAATGCGAGCTATATCGACTGCCTTCAGGTCAGTGTACTGAAGCAAGGCTTTGGCCGCCGCCTGGGCATAGCCCCCTCCTGAACCTATGGCGATCACGTTGTCATCGGGTTCTATCACATCGCCTTCCCCAGACAGAAGCAGCATGTCCTTCTGATCAGCCACGATGAGCCAGGCCTCGAGTCTACGCAAGACCCGGTCCGTGCGCCACTCCTTGGCCAGCTCTATGGCCCCCCTCCGCAGTTGCCCACTGTACTTCTCCAACTGGGCTTCAAACCTCTCGAACAGGGTGACTGCATCCGCCACAGACCCGGCAAAGCCAGCGATCACCTGATCGTGGTACAGCCTCCGGACCTTGCTGGCTCCGCGCTTCAGGACAATATCGCCAGTGGTAATCTGCCCGTCCCCGGCCATCGCTACCTGGTCACCTCTTCTCACCGCAAGCACAGTTGTCCGGTTTATCTTGTCACTCATTGCTCCCGCCTTTGCCTAGCATTATACCAATTGGAACCAGACCGCGATGTCGCCCGGCCGCATGCCGCCTCGCCCTGCTTTACACTCTGTTCCCCAACGCCCGACTGTAGGCCCTGATGATATCGTGCCTTCTGAGGCAACCCAGCAGACGTTTCGGATTGCGTGGGTCCACCACCGGTATGCGACCCACGTCACGACCGCCAAGCTGGGCTACAGCATCATGGATGGACTGGTCCGGATAGGCAACGATGGGAGACTTGTTGGCGATATCGCCGACAGTCAACCCGGGCTCCAATCTCGACATGACTCCCTCAACATCCTCTAGTGTGACCACGCCAACAAGGTTGCCACTTTCATCCACCACGGGGAACCCGTGGTGCCCGCTCTCGTGAAGCTTGTTGACCAGTTCAGACACCGGCATCGAAGGTGACACTGTAGGGAAACTGCGCGTCATCACCTGGCGCACCTTGACGCTGCTCAGCAGGTCGGCCGCCTCTTGCCGGTGTATGTCCACACCGCGACGCACCAGGCGCAGCGTGTAGATCGACTCACGGCTGACGCCTCTGGCGACCACGAGGCTGAACACTACGGCAGTCATCAGAGGCAGGATGAGAGCGTAGTCTCTTGTCATCTCGAAGAGAAGGATGATCGCCGTTATGGGTCCATGTACTGTGGCTGCAAAGAATGCGCCCATCCCTACCAGGGCATAGGAGCCCGAGGTTTCAGCCACCGTGTCCGACGTGATCCCGGGCGCAAGATTGTGCATCACGATCCCGAAGGCCGCGCCCAGCATCGAGCCGATGAACAGCGAGGGGGCAAAGACACCACCACTACCACCGCTACCCAGAGTGACAGATGTAGCAACCACCTTCATGACCATCAGTAACAGCGTCATCTTGAGCGTCATCTCACCCAGCAAGGCGGTATCGACAGCTCCCGAATCCATGAACACGCCACCCACCGTATAACCCTCTCCGTAACCCACTCCGAACACTTCGGCATAGTGCATGCCGATGAGTCCAAGGACGATCCCTCCCAGGGCCGGTTTCAGGTATCCGGGCAACCTCACCACACTGAAGAGGTCTTCAACCCTGTAGAAAAACCGCACGAACAAGAGCGCAGCCAGACCAGCGATGATCCCGAGCAGGGCGTAGGGCAGTATCTCCCAGTGGCTGGCCATCCTGTAAGCAGTGATACTGAACGAAGGTTTCTGCCCCAGAAACTGGTGGGCCACGGCGTCCGCCGTCACCGAGCTGATCACCAGCGAGACCAGATTGCCCGGTACAAACCGCCTCTGCAGCACCTCGAGGGCAAACAGGACGCCTCCAATTGGAGCGTTGAAGGTAGCAGATATGCCCCCCGCTGCACCGCACAGCACCATTGTCTTCACCCAGCCTTCGGGCATTCTCAGCCACTGCCCCACGGTTGACCCCACGGAAGCACCGATCTGAACGATGGGCCCTTCACGCCCAACCGAGCCACCACTCCCTATGCAGATCGATGACGCCAGCGCCTTGACAATGGCTACGCGGGACCGGATACGCCCACCGCCGACGGCAACAGCCTCCATCACCTCCGGAGGACCTTCACCCTTTGCTTCGCGCGCCACAAAGTAGATCAGGGGGCCGAAAATAAGCGCGCCCGCGATAGGGATAACGACGACGTAGTTGTCACCCAGGACATCAAGCAGGACCGCGCCCCGGTTGAAGAAGACCCACTGGAAGCGCGTTATCAGTTCCCTGAAAGCCACCGCGCCCAGACCGGCAAATGCTCCAACCACGGCTGCCAGGAGTATCCCAGCAGTCACCTCCGAACCCCGCACTGCGCTCCAGATGCGCTGCAGGCCAAGGTCTACGTACCGTTCAACTGTCAGTCGCAATTGCTAGCTTGTCTTTCCCTTCCTTATACAAGACGCCCCAGCACCGCCATCACGTGCTCAGGAGAAACGTCGTCTCGAATCACCGCCTTGCCTATGCTTTCCAAAAGCACCCAGCGGATAGCCTTCTCTCTTATCTTCTTGTCCAGCTCCATGGCCTGTACCACCGGTGCGATGCCCACCCCAAACCGCCAGGTGGGTAGGCCAAACCTCTCCAGGAGGGCACGCTGGCGCTCGACAGCCTCCAGAGGCAACAGGCCCAGGTCATGGCTGATCATTGCCGCCCCCATCATGCCTATGGCCACCGCCTCTCCGTGGAGAAACCGCCGATAACCCGTTGCCGCCTCCAGACCGTGCGCTATGGTATGCCCGTAGTTCAGCAGGGTGCGCCTGCCTTTCTCCTTCTCGTCTTCGCTGACGATTCTGGCCTTGATAACTGCACTCCATCTGACGGCCTGTGTCGTTGCCTCCGCCTCGAGCTTCAACAGTCTGTCAACGTGCTCTTCCAGAAAGCCAAAGAACTCAGCATCAAGTATCAACCCGTGCTTGACCACTTCCGCCCACCCGGAGACCAGCTCCCGCTGCGGGAGAGTCGTCAGCATCTCAACGTCAGCCACCACCAACCGGGGCTGATAAAAAGCGCCGATCAGGTTCTTTGCCCTCGGGTGATCGACAGCCGTCTTGCCTCCGATGGAAGCATCGACCATACCCACCAGGCTGGTCGGCACCTGCACCAGGTTCAACCCGCGCAGAAAAGTAGCAGCGACAAAACCGGCCAGATCGCCGATCATGCCGCCGCCCAGTGCGACCACGCAATCGCTCCTCTCAGCCCTGCGCTCCACGAGCCAGTCATAGAGACTGGCAGCAGTATCCAGTGTCTTGGTACCCTCGCCTGGAGGAACGACGCAGCGGTCAACCCGAAGTCCAGCGCCTTCGAGGCTGGCGATCACCCTTTCGCCATACAAGGAGAAGACGGTCTCATCACTCAGGACATGGGCCGTGCCCTCGAGCCCTGCTTGCTTGATACGCTCGCCAAGGCTACCGACCAGCCCCCAGCCCACCAGGACGGGGTACTGCTCTGTAGCAGTGACCACCTGGCAAGCCACATCCCCTGTGCGCTCAGCGCAGCCATCCCAGTCCTGGGTACGCCTCCAGTAGTACCAGCCTCGAAGCACCTCCCGGCACACCTCTTCCAGGCTGAGGTTGTCGGTGTGCACCGTCCAGTCGGCGTCGGCGTAGTAGGACTGACGACCTTCCTTCAACTGACGGATACGCCGAAGCGGGTCTGGATCGGACAGGAGAGGACGCACCGGCCCGGAGTCCTGGGCCAGCAGGCGATTGTAGATAGTCTCTGGAGCAGCTTCCAGGCAGACAACGAAACCACTCCCTCGCATCGACTCCCGGTTTGCCGGGTCAACAACAGCTCCCCCACCAGCGGAGATGACCACCTGCTGCTGCTCACACGCCGCCAGCAGCGTCTGCCTTTCTATTTGCCGAAAATATCCCTCGCCGTCTTGAGCGAAGATATGGTCGATACTCTTACCGGTCTGCCTGACAATCTCCTCATCGATGTCCAACCACTTCCACCCAAGCCATCCGGCCAGTATCGCTCCTGTTTCACTCTTGCCACTCGCGGAGAAGCCCGTCAAGATAATCCTGCTACCAGATCGCTTACCCACTTCACTCCGTCTCGCAAATCATGCCCCCCGAGCGCTACTGGGTACCTCAGCCCGCTCTCGAAAATGACGCAGCAGGACGAGTTGGAGGATAGTATCAACCGAAGAATGCGGGCAACATCCACCCAGCCATCATCGGGCTTCTGCGTCGGATGGACCGGTATGTGTCCGAAGTCCATGTAATCGTTGAGGCCCCTGTTGTTCCACAGGTGCACCGATCCGATGCAAGGCGCCAATTGCTCCGCAAATGCGTAAAGGTCAAACCCATCCCGCCGTGCGGCAATGTTCATATGCCCGATATCGAAACAGTAGCGCAGGCCGGGGAAACAGCCAATAACCTTAGTGAGGAACTCCACGCTCAGCAACGGGCTGGGGCCAAACCCCTCCATATGGATCGCGATACTGTGCCTCCGGCTCATCTCTGCCAGGCGGGCCGCGCTGTCCCAGGCTATGTCACGCGACCGGACATAGCCAACGTCGTGCCCATCGGTTGAAGAGGGCACCGGGAAATGGACTACCACGTACTCGGCCCCGAATTCCTCGGCCACAGCCATCGTTTCCTGCACCATCCTGAGACTCAGTTGCCTCCTCTCCTCGTTTACGTCACACAGGAAGGATAGCGTTGGTGGGGTAGGATACCATGGAATCCTTACTAGCGGGGCATGGATGCTCAGCAACAGCTTCCGCTTCCGTATCTCCTCCTTAAGCCGCGGCAAGCTCTCCACCGGCAAGTTGTAGAACTCCCCCCGGTGCAGGTTGTTAGAGCCTATGGCCACGTCCAGGTGGTCCAGGTTGTGGCAGTGGAAGCCGAGCCTTGAGGAATTCATCCCTGGATAGACTCCAGATAGCCGCGGTAGTTCCGCAGAGTCTCACTCAGGTTGTCTCCGCCGAACTTCTCCAGCACAGCGTCGGCCAGGACAATAGCCAGCATCGCTTCGCCTATCACGCCTGCGGCCGGCACAATGCACACGTCACTTCGCTCAAAGTGGGCCTGCACCACCTCTCTGGTGGATATGTCGACCGAGCCCAGAGGGTGGCGTAGGGTGGGGACCGGCTTCACCGCCGCCCTTACCACGACAGGCTGGCCATTGCTTGTCCCGCCCTCGATGCCACCGGCCTGGTTGCTGCCACGCTTCCACCAATAGGGCGCCGTATCGCTGGGCTCGATCGGATCATGGACTTGAGAGCCAATCGAATCGGCCATCCGAAACGCAGGGCCAATCTCAACCCCCTTCACCGAGTTGATACTCACCATCGCCTGCGCGATCCTGCCATCCAGACGCCGGTCCCAGTGAACGTGGCTGCCCAGTCCCACCGGTACTCCATCAGCCACAACCTCGAAGACACCCCCGAGGGTGTCTCCTCTTGCCGCAGCTTCATCAATGGCTGATATCATCGCCTTCTCCGCCTCCGGATCGTCACAGCGCACCGGGGACGCTTCCACCATGGCCCAGTCGCCAACCTCCGAGCGGCGCGCCCAGTGTCCACCAATCGCCAGGGTACGACTATGCACTGCGACGCCGAATTGGCTGAGGAACACCCGTGCTACCGCCCCCACTGCCACCCTGGCAGCAGTCTCCCTGGCACTGGAGCGCTCCAGGATGGGACGAATATCCGACAGTCCATACTTGGTCGCCCCGGCCAGATCGGCGTGCCCCGGGCGTGGCTGAGTTAAAGGGGCTGCCGGCCGATCGGAAGCAGACACCGACATGACTTCCACCCAGTTCTCCCAGTCGCGGTTCCAAATTAGCAGGGCGATGGGGCTGCCAATCGTCACCCCATATCTCACCCCTGAGAGGACCTCTGCCCTATCCTGCTCCAGCCTCATGCGCTGGCTTCGTCCGTGCCCCACCTGCCGCCTCTTCAAGTCAGACGCGATATCGTCTTCAGTCAGGGTTAACCCGGCGGGCACACCCTCAATTGTAGCCAACATCCCCCTGCCATGAGACTCTCCTGCCGTGAGAAAGCGAAACCTAGTCATCAGCCCAGCCTTTCTCAGGGGATGTCTCAAGGAGTTGGCGCGCTTCATCAGCAAGATGCCTCGGCACCATGACCCTGGTCTCCCCCAACCCATCCACCGTGAAACCGTAGATGCGCCCTGCGCTTTCGTACTGAAGCAAAGCTGGAATGCCCTCGCTTTCCAGGCGCCCCTTCACGATTTCGGCCTGCAAAGGTTTGCCGGTAAAAACGACGGTCAACTCCGATTCCTGTGACAACACCACTTCCCTAACCCAGGGCTTCCCTGGCCCGCCGGAGCATCAACTCAAGCGGCGCCTCCCTGCCGACCCACCTCTCGAAAGAAGCTGCTCCCTGGTAGACCAGCATCGATAGCCCTCCCAGGACTCTGGCCCCTGCCTTGGTGGCCTCTCTCAACAGCAGCGTCTCTATGGGATTATATACCAAATCACACACGAGAGCATGCCCCGGAATAGAAACTGCCCTCAGGGGCGTGCTCATCTCAAGGGAACTGTACCGCATGCCCACCGGGGTACAGTTGACCAGCAGGTCGCAAGACGACACCGTCTCGCTCGATTCCAGTGTCTCCCACGGCAGGATGCTCACCACCACCTCGCCAGCATCTCGCCGCATGTCACCCGCCAGCCTCTCAGCCTTTTCCTGAGTCCGGTTGGCGATGGCCAGATAGGCCACGCCCTCTCTCGCCAGCGCAACACAGACTGCCCGGCCCGCGCCACCCGCCCCCAGAACAACAGCCCGCTTGTTGCCCGGCTCAAAGCCCGCATCACGCCGCAGGGCGTTGATGAATCCTGAGGCGTCCGTGTTGTAACCGGTCAGCCTGCCCTGCTCGTTGACCACAGTGTTCACGGCACCTATTCGCGCCGCCAGCCCATCCAGCTCATCCAGCAGTGGTACCACTGCCTCCTTGTAGGGTATGGTCACATTGGCCCCCAGAACGTGAGGCTGACGCAGCCGCGCCACCGTCTCTTCCAGGTGCGCAGCCTCCACCTCCCATTTCTCGTACCGGATATCGAGTCCATAGTGGTCAAACGCGGCCTGCTGAAAGGAAGGTGAGACGGAGTGTCGAAGAGGATAGCCAATCAGGGCTACAAGTTCTGTCATAGCAGCAGTGTACGACTTCCCCGATGAGACTCCAGCGCCTGCCTGGACAACCAGATCAAGCCGGGCCTCTCTCGTTCGGCCTTGTCCCCGAGACAAGGCCAGAACCCCGGCCGCGCGCCGGCTCTACTCGGACCATTGACTGTCCAGGTAACCTTGCAGGATAACCGCAGCGGCAGCCGCGTCAACCAGCCCCCTCCTCTTCCCGCGCCGCACGTGTGCCTCAGCTATCCTCCGCTCCGCGATCACCGTTGTCAGGCGCTCATCCCACGCTTCCACAGGCACTCCCGCCTGCTGGGAGAGCGCTGCCACGAAGTCCAGCACTCGCCTCGCCTGCTGACCAACGGTCCCGTCCAGCGAATAAGGCATGCCGACCACAATCCGGCCTACCTCATGCTGGCGAACCAAATGACATATCGCTTGTATGGCAGTCGCCTGGTCGCTCGGTTCAATCAAGGTCAGCGGGCTGGCCAGGACTCGGCCGGGATCACTGAGGGCCACCCCAATGCGCCTCGTCCCGATGTCAAGCCCCAGCACCCGTCCGGTAGTCACTACATCAGCCACTGCCCCTCCAGGCGCCGCCACCCTTGTCGCAACGCGCTCGTATCAGGCGCTTCGCCTC
>QMOF01000027.1 GCA_003650185.1 Chloroflexota bacterium
GAACTACAGGCTGATAGTCAGCACGGACCCCGAGCTCTGGTACGGGGCGCCGAGAAAGACCGTGGTCGACGTAGGCGATGTCACCAGCTATGAGGACACGGGGTACCCATGGAACGGCACCGAGTACTACTGGTGGGTCTTTGCCCAAGCTCCTGATGGTTCATGGAGTCCATACTCGGATGTGGATACAAATGGCCGCAGCTTCACCACGCTGAGTGTAGGTGCGCCGACTCTTCTGTCTCCGGGTGATGGCGCTGCTGTTGCGGGTGACTCCGTGGCGTATGAGTGGACTGCTATCGCGGGTGCTACGAACTACAGACTGATAGTCAGCACGGACCCTCGGCTGTGGTACGAGCCGGGCAGGAAGGCCGTCATCGATGTGGGCGACGTGACCACCCATGTAGATACAGGGTATCCGGGGGATGGTACCAGGTACTACTGGTGGGTCTTCGCTCAAGCGTCTGACGGCACGTGGAGTTCTTACTCTGACGTCGACGCTAACGGTCACAGCCTAGTCAACGGGTAGCTGGGACCGCCGGGTCGTCGACCACTTCTGGGATGCCTCCAAGAGCGTTGTTCCTGTGTAAGACCACGCTTGAGCGCTCCAGGGCGGGCAGGGCGATGCCAGGTGATCAGGCTGCGTATGGCCATTTGTTGTCTGTACCAGGCTGGACCCACGGACATGGAGTCGACTCAGAAGCTGTCTTGCGGGCAGATTGCCGCGGCTTGTGGTGCGTCCAAGGGCCTTCGAGAATAGGAGCGGCAGCAGAGAAGCCCACCGATACGTGGGATTGGCGACGTGGAAAGGATGCGTGACACTTTGAAACGGCCGTCCTTCGGTAGTGTAACGCTGGTGTTCCGTGGCAATAGTGTCATCGTGCCCAGCAATTCCGATTGACAAAGGTAGCCCGTTGTGTTATTTAAGAACGTAACGCGTGTGCTACCCGTGGGGGGAAGACCGCCATCAGTGTCCAAATCGTTTATTGCCCCTGGCATCAGTCAGTTCAGCGCCGTGCCTGGCTGGGGAATGGCATGGGGTATACCGATCGAGTACAAATACGGGGAGCGATGCATTAGATGAAGCACCGAGGGTTGATTGCCAGGTTCCTGGTGGTATCTCTGTTGGGTGTGAGCCTTTCTGTCGTGCTCGCAGGAGGCTCGGTGTTGGCCGACGAAGGCCCTCTGGCTGCTGCGGAGTGGGAGGAGGTCTACGGAGGGACGCACGATGACCGGGCATGCTCGGTACAGCAGACATCGGATGGTGGGTACATCGTCGTCGGGACCAAGGGCGCGGCCACGGGAGGTGACTCCGATATCTACCTGATCAAGACGGATGAGAGTGGAAGCACTTCCGGTCCTGGGTTGTTCGAGAAGACGTTCGATGGTTCATTCTACGATGAAGGCTGGTCAGTTCAACAGACGTGGGAGGCTGGGGCGCCTGATGGCTACATAATTGCCGGTATTACCTACTCCAGTGATGGGGGATACGATGTCTGGCTCATCAAGACTGACCTGAACGGGGACCAGGTATGGGTAACCACGATCGGGGGGGTGGCGGGTCAGGCTGACAAAGCTTATTCGGTACGGCAGACAAAGGACGGGGGTTATATTGTTGCCGGACAGGTTCACACACAGATACATGCTAGCAGCGACGTGTACCTGGGGAAGACGGACTCAAACGGCAACGTGGTCTGGGAGAAGACCTTCGGGGGAATGGGTCTCGATGTTGCCCGCTCAGTGCGGCAGACAGACGATGGAGGATACATCGTGGTCGGCCAGACCTACTCCGAGTGGGATGGAGAGTCAGGCAATCAGAAGAGTCGGGGCAGCAGTGATGTTTACCTGATCAAGACCGACGCAAATGGCGTGCAAGAGTGGTATCGCATATACGGTTGGACGGGTCTTGACATTGGGTACTCGGTGGAGCAGACCAGCGACGGGGGCTACATTGTTGCCGGTGCGTTCTATGTAACAGACCGTGGGTACGATTTCTATTTGCTGAAGACGGATTCGGCTGGTACACAGCAGTGGACCAAATGGATTGGGGGGCCAGGAAATGACATAGCGTACTCAGTGAAGGTGACATCGGACGGTGGTTACGTCATCGTGGGAGAGACTTCCTCGTATGGGAGTGGTGCTGTGGATGCATGGCTGGTGAAGACCGACGCGGCCGGGAACGTTCAGTGGGACCAGACTTTCGGGGGCTTCGGTGCTGACCTTGCTCGATCAGTGTTCGTGACCAAGGACGGCTACATCATCGCTGGTGAGACATCATCCTACGGCTCTGGCGATTTCGATGCCTGGGTGATAAAGGTAAGCAACCCTCCGATGCATCCCACCAACTTGATTCCTGCAGACGGCGCTGAGGGTTTAAGCGTGGAGACTACCCTGACGTCGTCGCCTTTTGTGGACCCTGATGACCAAGACAGCCATGCTGCATCCCAGTGGCAGATTACTGCTACAAGAGGGGACTATTCAGACCCGGTGTACGATAGTCTCAGGGACACAGAAAACAAGACCACGTTGTCCCTGCCCGAGGGCTACCTTGCGCATGTTGCCACGTACTACTGGAGGGTGCGGTATCAGGACAACCATGGTGCCTGGTCAGCCTACTCAAGTGAGACGAGTTTTTCCACTGCCAGTGCACCGCCGGAGCAGCCAGGCAACGTGTGGCCGATTGATGGGGCTGGCGACACGGGTGTAACGCCGGAACTGAAGTCCTCTCCGTTTGTCGACCCCGAGATTGGAGACAAGCATGCAGCTTCGGAGTGGCAGATAACCAGCACATCAGGAGACTACTCCAATCCGACCCTTACAAGCGGCAGGGACACGCAGAACCTGACCAGCTACAAGGTATCTCCCGGCAAGCTGCGCTATGACACTACCTACTACTGGCACGTCAGACACCAGGACAGCCAAGGGATCTGGTCAGACTGGTCGGAGGAAACATCCTTCAGCACTGGCCCGGTGCCTGCGGCGCCGGTGGCTGCATTCAGCGCCAGTCCGACTTCGGGCGACGCACCCCTCAATGTCCAGTTCACCGATGAGTCGACCGGGGTGATTGACTCGTACGCCTGGGACTTTGACAGTGACGGCACAGTGGATAGCACGGCTAGGAACCCGACTCAGTCCTTTGGCGAGGGCGTGTACAGCGTGACCCTTACGGTGACCGGCCCGGGAGGCTCTGACACTGAGGAGAAGCCCGGTTACATTGAGGCAACAGCCGGGGGTGGGTTGGGGACGTGTGGGTGCGCCCCTGTTAGCGCTGCCCCTTCGCCGGTTGGCCTCATGATAGGCTGGTCTGTGGCTGGTGTGACCTGGGGAGCAGGGTATTACTTGGTGAGGCGAGCTGGCAAGGGCAAGAACCGGTGAGCTAGCGCCTCGCCCACGTTTGTACCTCGTTGCGTATCTGACTACCAGATTTCCATGTTCTCTGAGAGGGTACACCCCTGCTTTCTGGCGACAGTAGATTACGCTTCCCCACCAGAGCAGGTGCCTGGCATGAGGGCGACGGAATATGTTAGAATCAGCTATGATGTACCAGAAGCTTGGCCTATGTCGTGCTGATGCGGAGGCGATTCAGCATCTTCGGCAGGCCGTCTCCAGCGGAAGACATTGGTACTTCGCCTTGCTTGAGGCTATAGGGTTGTGGACCAGTGGTGAGGAGATCTATGGTGACCAGTATTACTGCTATTTGGTCGGTGGCGAGGCGTTCGATTGGCTCCTGCTAGCTGAGCGCCTGTGTCTCGAAATCGATGGGCTTTTGCCCGAAGAGGAGAAGGTCAACCTGCTTTTCTTCGCGAGCCCCCCCGTTGAGGTCTCAGCAAGTGAGTTCAGGGCTCTCATTGGCGAGGCCAAGTACCGGGCTTACCTCAACTACCTCTACGGAGTGGTTGTGGAGGAAGCGTTGATTGCCGTGGTTGAGGAAGAGGTGCAGAAGGAGCGCAGCCGGTTTGCCAATGGCCAGAGCGAGTACGTTCAGCAAGAAGCGTACCGCCGTGTCTACGGTGCCGATATGGGTTCGCTGCTAGAGCGGTTCCGCAGCGAGCGAGGTCACCCTTCGGGCGACTTGATCACGTTATTGGAACAAAAAGAGTTCACCTACTGGCTATTCAAGTATCGGCTGGAAAACAGTGACAAGGAGCGGGTGGCCAGTGATACAAAGAGGGCCTTGGACTGGCTCCAGCGGCAGTGGCGTGCCCGAATGAAGCCCCGGGCCGCTACGCTTTCCCGTAATATGGCTCGGCTGCCAGTCGGCTAGCCGTCAATCTTCCTTAGGGGTGCCAGGCTCAGCAGCAGCCTCTTCGTACCAGCGTTTCCGAAATCAACCACGATTTCCTGGTCACCCCTGGCAGGATGGCAGCTCAATACCACCCCTTCGCCAAATCTGGCATGCTGGACGTAGTCGCCAGCTTCAAGGCTGGTCTCACGGTCGGCGACTGGTGCTGGCCACGCCTCCCCTTCTACTAGCTTGGCCGATTCGACCAGACGTGGCGGGATGTCTTGCAGGAAGCGGGACGGAGGATTGGCATTGAGGCCGCCCATGAGTCGGCGTCGCATCGCATTGACCAGGTATAGGCGGCTCTTGGTGCGGGTCATGCCGACATAACAGAGACGACGCTCCTCCTCCATCTGGCCGGGGTCGTCAAAGGACCTGAAGTGGGGTAGAACGCCTTCCTCCATACCCACTATAAAGACAATCGGGTACTCCAGGCCCTTGGCCTGGTGCAGCGTGATGAGTGTCACAGCATCTCTCGTGTCATCGAGCCGGTCCGCCTCTGTGAACAAAGTCACTCCATCGAGAAAGGAGTCCAGGCTCTCTCTGGGAGAGAGGTGCTGGAGCTCTCGTGCTATTCCGTGCAATTCCATGACGTTTTCCCAGCGCTCGTCTCCGTCATCCATTTCGAGGAGGTAGTGCTGATAGCCTGTCTTGCGGACCAGAAGGTCGATCAGGTCGGCCACTCCATGCTCCCGGCTTGCCTCTATTAGTTCATGCAACAGATGGAAGAATCCTGCTAACGCCTGGGCAGTGCGCCCGCTGAAGTGTGGGATGGGTTCGTCGCTGGCAATCATGTTCAGCCCTGTGTACGGCGCGATGCCAAGGCTCTTTGTCCATTGCAGCAGATCGTCGATCGTCTTCTTGCCTATGCCGCGTGGGGGAGTGTTGATCACGCGCGCAAGACTGACGCTGTCATAAGGATTGCGGATCAGCCTGAGATAAGCGACTACGTCTTTGACCTCGCGGCGCTCGTAAAAGCGGGTCCCGCCCACGAGTTGATATGGGATACCGTATCTTAGGAACATCTCTTCCAGGGCTCTCGACTGCGCGTGCGTGCGGTACATCACCACGCAATCCGAGTGCCTTGCCTCTCTCTGGCTCACCAGTCGCTGGATTTCAGCCACCACGAAGTGCGCCTCGTCTGACTCGTCCAGGGTGCTGACCACACGGATCGGCGTTCCAACATCGTTCGCGGTCCAGAGCCCATGCTCTTTGCGGTCTCGATTTACTGAGATGACCTGATGGGCGGCCTCCAGGATGGTCTTGGTGGATCGATAGCTCTGCTCCAGGTATACGACCTTCGATTCGGGATAGTCTTTCTCGAAGCGGAGGATATTGCGCAGATCGGCGTGTCTCCATGAGTAGATGGACTGGTCGGGATCTCCCACCACGCAGATATTGCGATACTTACCACCTATCTGCTTCACCACGGCGTACTGGGCCACGTTGGTGTCCTGGAATTCGTCAACAAGGACATGCAGATAGCGCGACTGATACTTCGACAGCACCTCCGGATGACTCTGGAACAGGTAGTAAGTCCTCACGATCAGGTCATCGAAGTCCAGGGCGTGGTTCTGATCCAGGAGCGTCTGGTACTGCCTGTAGACCCTCTGGACTGCCTCACCGAAGTAGCCTTGCTGCTGCCTGTCGTAGGCTTCGGGCGTGATGAGTTGGCTCTTAGCCTGGTCTATGGCTGAATGAAAGGCCTTTGGTGGGTACCGCTTGGGGTCGATGCCGAGGTCCTGGAGACTGCGCTTTATCAGGCCGATCTGGTCCTCTTCGTCGTAGATGACGAAGCTCGGGTCAATGCCCGCTACCCTGCCATCGCGACGCAGGATGGCTGCGCAGATGGCGTGGAAGGTTCCCACGGTTGCTTCCTGCGCGGAGCGTCCCACAAGCCTGTGCAGGCGCTCCTTCATTTCGCGGGCTGCCTTGTTAGTGAAGGTCACAGCCATGATTCGACGCGGGCTGATGTGCCAGACCTTGACGAGATACGCGATGCGATGCGTAATGACCCGGGTCTTGCCGCTCCCCGGTCCCGCGAGAATGAGTAGAGGGCCCTCGATGGTCTCTACGGCTTCTCTCTGGGCGGGATTCAAGCCTTGGAGGACGTCCATTGTGGGGTTCAAGCCGAATTATAGCACCCGCGAACACGGCACATCAATTGAACGAGCGAAGTTTTGGGGCAGGCAATTTTGCTTGTTTTCCCCCAGCAAAAGTTGGTGCCGCCCTAGTTGTGACTACAGACGGCCGCTTCTATCCTCTGGGCGAGGACAGGTCGCTTTTTGGGGATTGTACCTGAAGGCAGTGAGAGTGGCGAAAGCGCTTCGGCTTCACGGTAAGCTTCTGAGGGCGTTCCTGCTGATGGCCTTCTTGGTCGGGCCGGTGTTGGGCCTGACCGGTCCGGCGCTGCGCTCAGGTGGCCCGGCAGCGATAGCGGCTGCGTCGGATCTCTCCGGTAGTGCGGCCGACCCTGACCCATCTGTGGTGTCTCTAGCAGTTGGGCTGACAGGCACGATCGGAACCGGCATCGTCACTATGGAACTGGACGGTGAGCAGGCGGTCTTGCTGGGGACATCGAAGGGGCTGTACATCGTCTCCGAAGGAGAATTGCTCTGTTTCATCCCCACCCCGGGAACGGTCACGGATGTCGTCAGCTTGGCCGACTCGACAGGAGATGGTCAGGCGGAGATAGCCCTGGCCGTCGATGATACCCATTTCCCCAACATCCGCTGCTATGATGGGGTGGACGGCGACAAGGTGTGGCAGTTTGCTCCCAGACAGGACGCCTTTCTTGAGAACGTACTGTGGACGGAGGTGCAGACTTCCACCTTTGATCTGGAAGCTGCCGCTGACGTGAACGATGATGGCTACGTGGATGTGGTGGCTACGTCAGGCTACTGTCTATACCTTCTGGATGGGCGCGATGGTCATCAGGTGTGGCGGTTTGATGCCGGGGGCAACCTGTGGAAGGTGACCTCTGTACCCGATGTGGATGGCGATGGCGTAGAGGACTTCGTGACGGGTGCCCAGGCTGGGGTCATCTACCTGCTCAGCGGGCAGACGGGCGAGTTGCTTTGGGAGAGGAAGATAGCGGAAGAGTGTGTAGTCTTTGACGAGCAGGGCGGGATGTGGGCTACCATTGACAGGTCTGTGTGGGACATCGTGTCCGTGACGATCGAAGGCCGGGGCAAGATTGCCCTGAGCTCTGAGGACGGCAAGGTCCGCCTGGTGGACCTCGAGGATGGGAGTGTTGACTGGGAAACATCCGCCCTGTTTGACTGCAGTTCAAGCTTTCTGTACCGGTACTACAGCGGCAAGAACAAGATGCCGACCAGCCCTGGCGATGCCAATTTCTTCAACCTCAGGTTGTCGCTGGTGCCGGACATCAGCGGCGATGGCACTGGAGACCTGCTGGCCCAGGCCTATCTCGGGCAGGAGACGACCCAGGGAGGACCGGCGATGAACTCAGGGTTGTTTGCGCTCGACTCGGCATCGGGCGAAGTGTTGTGGGACAAGGCGCCGTTTAGCCTGGGATCTGCAGCCCGCATCAGCACGGTTGTCATAGATGAAGAGCAGTTTCTGCTTGTACCTCAAGCGCCCCGTGATTCAAGGGCAACCTTAGCACTGGTTTCCCTGGTAGATGGTGGGCAAGCAGAGACATTGGAGTTCGTATCTGGTGGATCGGCCAAGGAGAGCAGGTACTGGGTGCATCAGCGCGAGGATGGCAGCCTCATAGTCGCATCGGACTATGATGACCTTCTGTGTGTTTCCACGGAGGGCGAAGTGCTGTGGCACTACCCAAGGATAGGCGATGTTGGTGTGGCGGAGGGCGAGTTCACGGGCGATGAGACACCGGACATGCTTGTCTGGTCCAAGCAGCGTTTGCCTGGAGGGGAAGAGCAGTATGTTGCTAGAGTCCTTTACGTGGTGGATGGAGCCACCGGGGAAAGGCCCTGGTTGTACGAGGTACCCTATGACGACCTGGCAGAAATTGCCGGCATAGCGAACATACTGGTGGCACCTGATCTCGATAACGATGGCAAACAGGACATTGTCGGCTACGTTCAACCGCATGCGGAGGGGAGCTACGGGGAGGGGTACAGGTTAGCGGCGTTCAGTGGCGCTGACGGTTCCGTGCTGCTTGATCAGCCTGTAGTCAGCCAGACCTACTATGGCATGCTTGACGAGTTGTACCAGGCAAAACAGTCGTCGCCGGAGGAGTTTGTCTCTCTGGTGAATGCGACGCTGGCCAAGGGTGTCCAGCAGGCTTACTATGATATGTTTCCAGGCCTGGCCAGCAAGCCCTACCTCAAGAAGCAGGTGGATGACTTCGTTGGGCGCGTCCTTGACGAAAGGGGCGAGTATGACCAGGGCTGGCTGAACAGCCCGCAGTGGGTCGCCGATCTGGAGGAATGGCTGAATGACGGCAGTGAGTGGCGAAGGATCAACAAGAGGATAAGGTCACTGGACGTCATAGACCTGGGAGGAAGCCCGGCCTTGCTGGTGGGCTGCCGGCAGGATGTGTTCATGCTGGACACGGCGGGCGATCTTCTCTGGTTCAGGACCTACAACCCGTGGGTGTATGAAGACCCCTTCCTGCGCATCATCCCTGAGGAATGGGCCTGTCAAGAAGGAGGGGAGAGATGGTACAGGTCGCTAGGCGATCTGAACCAGGATGGCGTGGGCGATCTCCTGGTCTGTGGCTGGGGAGAGATATTCACCAGTATCAGCGTGCTGGAGGAGAACCGGCTAGTTTTCAGTAGTGAGGACGCAGGGAGCCGAGTGCTGTTCATAGCAGAGGCAAACGAGGGGACGAACCCTTCGCAGATCGATCTGGTGGGGGACGTTGATGGCGATGGCGTGGAAGAGGTCGTCTTTCCCCGCAACGAGGAGAACAAGGCTCCCGTGTATACCATAGCATCGCCGGTGACCGGCCAGGTCTTTCTGCAATGGGAGATGCACGGAGGCGAAGGTGACTTCAGTCACGACCTCTCGTCAGCCGACTTCGATGGCGATGGTTACGCGGATCACGTACTGTTCTGGAGATGGCGTCCGGACAGCGATAGACCAGAGGTCGAGGTCGCCAGCGGAAGAGACGGGAGTCCTCTGTGGCGGTTCAGTGACTTCCAGGAATCATGGCTGTTTGACAGCGTAGGCCTCCGGGGACTCATGCCAGCCGGGGGTATATCCGATGTGAATGACGATGGAATGCCTGACCTTGCTGTCATCAGGTTCCTCCACGACCAGCCCGGTGCGATAGTCAGTCTATACGACGTGGCTCACAACGAGTTGCTGAAGGAGATTGCCCTGGAAGAGATCAACCAGAATGTGAAATGGGAGCGCCGCTGGCACCCTGGCGCCTCCATCAGGGAGATCGGAGACTGCAATGGCGACGGGGTAAGAGATCTGGCCGTGGTGACCATGCTGACGGAGACTGCGGCAGGTGGCGATAGAGGAACCGGCTGGCCCAAGGAAGCGTGGCTGGTGGTGGTTGATGTGGCGAATGAAAGGGTTATTGCCGAGTTCAACATACTGGGTAGTCAGATACTGGAAGCAGGAAACGAGGGTGAGTTCGCCGCCCTCGTGCCAGGTGGGGGGATATATTTCTTGAACGTGCTCAACAGTCTCAGTATCACCACTCCAGCCGAGGGAAGCGACCAGTCCTCCCCGGTTGCTCTTGCCTGGGATGGCGTGCTGAGTGGCGCCTTCAATCAGGTGTTCATCGACGGTGCCGAGGTGGCCCGCACTAATGAGAACACGGTTCTCCTGGAAGTTGCTCGCGGCCAGCACGAGCTGGTTATTCGTTCTCTGGACGAGTACGGGAGGGCCATATATGCAGCGGTGACCTTTGAAGTCCACAAGGGCCCTGGGGCTGTAGTCACGGCCTCTTCTGCGCTTGTGGTATCCTTGCTGGCTGCGGCGTCGCCCATTCTGTGGAAGAGGTTCAGGTCTCGACGCAGGAGGTTGCGGCATGAGCGATAGCCTGATGATCGAGACCAAGGGAATGACCAAGGAGTTTGGCAAGTTCGTCGCTGTTGATGGCATAGACCTCAGGATCGAGCGGGGCGCTGTCCATGGGTTCATCGGCCCGAATGGTGCCGGAAAGACGACCACGATCAAGATGCTGATAGGCGCCATCAGGTGCACCAGGGGAAGTGGCTACATCATGGGCCAACCTGTTGGCTCAGTGGCTGCCAAGAGACTCATCGGCTATTCGCCAGAGCACCCCGCTTTCTACCGCGAGATGAGTGCCCTGGACTACCTGGTCTACATGGCCCGTGTCTGTGGTGTTGCAGGGGATGTGGAGCGCAAGGCCATCGATCTGCTGGACTGGCTGGAGTTAGGTAAGTTCACGGAAAGCAAGGTAGGAGGTTTCAGCGCCGGTATGAAGCAGAGACTGGGCCTGGCCCAGGCCCTCATTCACGATCCGGAGTTGCTTATTCTGGATGAGCCGACGGCCAACCTTGACCCGACGGGACGGATGTCCATTCTCGGCAAGCTGAGGGAGACGTCGAAGGAACGGGGTGTAACCATCTTCATCAGCAGTCACATCCTGGGTGAGCTGGAGCATCTGGTCGACTCGGTTACGTTGATCAACAAGGGGCGCGTGGTGGCGGAGGACAGCATGCAGAACCTGAAGGAAGCTTATTCGAAGGACCGGTACGTTTTGAAGACGTCCGACAATGGCGCTGTACTGGATGCCATCAAGGCGCGAACCAGGTCACTGATCAGTGATAGCTGGATTGATGAGGGAGGCTTCATTCACCTGGTGAGTCAAGACGGAGTTTCTCTGAAGCGGCAGGTGGTGGAGGTGATCCGTGAAAGAGGGGCATTGCTGGACCACTTCAGCCAAGAAGAGGTAACCCTGGAGACGATCTACCGCAGGAAGATGGGACTGGAAGCGGAATGAGGTTTCATGTCATCTTTGCCAAGACGTTGCATGACCTGCTGAGTCTGAAGAGAACGGCAGCGCTCGTCGTCATTGGCGTCCTGTTCACAGGCATCATGTCAGCTGTCTGGAGTCAGGGAATGAGTCGTCCCATGTCTCTCCAGATGCAGACTCATTACCTGGTTGATAACTTCACCCTTCTTGCCTTCATGTGGATAGCAGGTCTGTTCCTAGCGATCTCGGTGGCCGCCACCGCCGCTGGCTTCATCTCCAAGGAAGACACCGAGGGCACTCTTCTTATCATGGTGAGCAAGCCCATAAGCCGCGTTGATTTCGTGATGGGCAAGTTCCTCGCCCTGGTAGCCAACGCCATGCTGATACAGACGATAGTGCTGCTCTTGAGCGTTGTGATACTATGGATCGTGCTGCCCATCGACCCCCAGACCTTCGATGCGGTCTTCAGCCTGGTGCCCTGGATGCTTCTCTATTCACTTCTGGTGACTCTTGCCTTCGGGTCTATCGCGGTGGCCCTTTCCGCCCTGATGAAAAGCAGGGTGAAGATCACCATGGTGGCCATGCTCCTCATCATGGTGGTCTTCCTTGTCGGGATAGTGCCCAGGACGACATTCAGCGGTGCTTACGAGTCTTTCTATCTGTACTACCTCGATGGGGGCTACCACCTGGGCAACACCTTCACCATGCTCCTCGACCAGGCCGCAGCCGGCCAGATGATGCCCCAGAACCAGCCCTTCATGACGGTCTTTGCCGGTACCTACAAAGGGATGCAAGAGAGCTTCGACCCCGATATCGGTGCCCTTCCGCCGTCGCTTGAGCTGACCAACTACGTCAGCCCTGTCATGTCCACAGCCATCTGGCTGACAATCTCTGCGGTAGCGATGGGACTGGCCGTCTGGGCCGTGCAGCGGAAAGAAGTGCACTAGCCACCGAGCATCTTGTCTACAGCCGCCTTGGCCCTCAGGCGAGTCTCTTGAGGTACCTCCACCCGGGGGGACATCTCCTCCAGGCACCAGAGCACATTTTCCAGTCTGGTCAGTTTCATGGTGGGACAGATGGCTTGTTCTGAGATGGGAATGAACACCTTCTCCGGGTTCTCTTTCCTGAGGCGGTAGACCAGGCCGATCTCGGTGCCGACGATTATCTCTCTGGCGGCGGTGGCACGTGCGTGGCGGCACATGCCTCCGGTGCTCAGAACAAAATCGGCCAACTCGATGACGTCGGGCCGACACTCCGGGTGCACCATGACTTCCGCTTGCGGATGCTGGCTTTTCAACCTGGCGATGTCAGCGGCCTGTATGCGGGTATGAGTGGGGCAGTAGCCGGGCCAGAGGACCATTTGTTTCCCGGTTTGTGCGGCCACGTAGTGGCCCAGGTACTTGTCGGGCACGAAGAGTATCTCCGTGGAGTCCAATCCCCGTACCAGGTCGAGAGCATTGGCAGAGGTGCAGCATACATCCGACTCTGCTTTGACTTCGGCTGAGCTGTTGACATAACAGACAACTGTGGCTCCAGGGTGCTCGGCCTTCTTCTGGCGCAAGGCCTCGGCGGTGACCATGTCGGCCATGGGACAGCCCGCGTGCACGTGAGACAGCAGTACTACCTTGTCCGGGCACAGTATAGCGGCCGTCTCAGCCATGAAGTGTACGCCGCAGAAAATGATCACCTCCGCCTGGGAGTCGGCCGCCCGCTGGCTGAGCTCCAAAGAGTCGCCCACAAAGTCGGCTATGTCCTGGATCTCCCCAAGCTGATAGTTGTGCGCCAGGATGATGGCCTTTCTTCTTGCCTTCAAGGCAGTGATTCTCTCGACCAGGCGATCACGTCCTTCGTTCATCGCTCCTTACCCTCCATCTGCCGGAGTACACGTTCATTCTCTTTCCTCTGACCAGGCCGATCAGCGTTATACCCAGATCATTGGCCAGCTTTACACCAAGGTCGGTGGGTGCCGAGATCGACACCAGCACTGGTATGCCTTTCCTGGCCACCTTGAGTAGCATCTCCGAGGACACCCTGCCGCTGATGACCATCACCCGGTCGTGTGTTGGGATTTCGCTCAACAGGCATTCGCCCACTACTTTGTCGATGGCGTTGTGCCTTCCGATGTCGTCGCTGAATACCAGTATGCGGCCGGCATCGCATAGGGCGGCGCTGTGGATACCGTGGGTTGCCCTGTGCAGGTCGGAGTAGTCCTGGAACTGGTGCACCAGGCCGAATACGTCATCGGGGGATATAGTGAGTCCTGATTCCACTCTCATCTCGTGGTGAAGATCGGCGATGCCCTGGAGGAAGGGCCCGCTTCCGCAGCCTGATGTTATCACCCGCCTGAGCAAGACCCCGCGGTCGGCGTCCCTGCCATCGTGCGTCTCCACCCAGACCAGCCCGCGCTTCTCATCGGCGACCACCTTCTTCAAGTCTTCCTTGCCCTTGACCAACCCCTCAGAGTGGAGGAAGCCAATGGCCAGTTGTCTGAGCCTGGTGGGAGAGCACAGCAAGGTTACCAGATCCTGGTTGTTGAAGGAAATGGTCAGGGCAAACTCGCTAACGACCATGTCCTCAGCGTTGCCTTGACCCGCGCCAGTGATACGCCAAACGGTGAGTTTCTGCGCCTCATCCATTAGTGTCGTCTGTTCTCCTCAACTCTATCCCGTCTCCTGCTTGGACCAACCCGCCACGGAGTACCCTGGCGAATACACCTTGCTGGGGCATAATGCAGCTACCGACCTCGCGGAAGATGGCGCACCTGGTATGGCACTCCTTACCGATCTGGGTGACCTCCAAGACGACCTCTTCGCCCGTCTCACTCTCTGCCCCTGGCCAGAGGAGAGCTAGCCCTGAGCCTGGAAACGATCCGAGGCACCACCTCGAGCACCCGCTCTATGTCACGGTCGGTTGTGTCTCTTCCCAGGGTGAGCCGCAGGGAGCCGCGGGCCAATTCTGCCGGCAGCCCTGTGGCCAGCAGCACGTGGGACGCCCCACGTTCACCTGAGCTACAGGCTGAGCCAGTAGAGACGGCAATGCCTTCCAGGTCCAGACTGCTGGCGACCGCCTCGCCTTCCACAGACTCGATGCTCACGTTCACGTTGTTGGGCAATCTGTGCAACGGATGGCCGTTGAGACGGGCACCGTTAATACGCTCGAGAAGCCCCTGGATAAGCCTGTCCCGCAGGCTGGCGATAGCTGTAACCTCGTTGGCTATCTCATTTCGGGCGATCTCCGCTGCCTTGCCAAGACCGACAATGGCAGGAACGTTCTCCGTCCCTGCCCGCCGTCCGTGCTCCTGACCTCCGCCATGGATGAGCGGGGCGATCCGCGTCCCTGCCCGAACATAAAGGGCGCCTATCCCTTTTGGGCCGTAGAGCTTGTGAGCTGAGATGGCCAGCAGGTCGACTCCAAGTTCATCCACGCTTACCGGAATGTGGCCGACGGTCTGCACAGCGTCAGTATGAAAGCTGACACCCCGGTCACGGGCGATCCTGGCTATCTCACTGATTGGCTCTATGGTGCCTATTTCATTGTTGCCATGCATTACCGAGACCAGGACGGTCTTGCTGGTGATGGCCCGCTTCACGTCGTCCGGGTC
>QMOF01000028.1 GCA_003650185.1 Chloroflexota bacterium
AGCCCACCTCCGTGTGCGTTGGGCAATTTGACCATCGCCAGCCAGAAGTCCTCGATCGCCCTCACCAGGTTCATGAACTGGTCAAGGTCGACTGGCTTGGTGATGTAGCAGTTGACGTGCAGGTCATAGGCCTTGAGGACGTCTTCCTCCGCTTTGGAGGTAGTCAGCACCACCACCGGAATGCGCTTCAGTCGCTGATCGTTCTTGACCTCCGCCAGCACATCCCGGCCGTCCTTCCTGGGCAGGTTGAGGTCCAGCAGGATCAGGTCTGGGCGCGGCGCATCCTGGTACTTGCCCTCCCGGCGGAGGTATGCCAGCGCTTCGACACCGTCTTCCACCACATGAAGGTTGTTGCACACCTTGCCGTCTTTGAGCGCTTCCTTTGTCAGTCGCACATCTCCCGGGTTATCTTCTACCAGCAGAACCTCAACAGGCTTGACGGTGCGGTAGGCATCAATGTCATTGGTCGACTGCTGCCGTTGTACCATCATGAAGTCCTTCCAATCCGTTTGCGCTCCAAACGATGTGGGGCGCCCATGAGCTGGACGCCTGCGCCCGGGAGTTCATGTACTGGGCCCATAATGCTATCCCCGTCGGGCATGGTCATGATGCCTTCCTCCTTTGCATGCCTTCCAGAGGTGCAGGAGTCGGATTGCTCTCGGGCAGCGTCTGGAAAGGGCCGTAGCGACTACGGTGCACACCAGTGCTTTTCGTGCAGGTATAGCTTACCCACGTAAGGACCAAACGCGCCTTCCGGCCACGATCATAGGATTGAGGCGAGCCCATCGCAATGGGGCTCCTACCGAGTTTGTCTAGGTGCAAGCACCCAAAACTACGACTGCCTTGGTCGCTCATCCCGGGATCAAGGAACAGCAAGAACCAACTCTCTTCCTGGACCATGTCGAATTCAGGGTGTCCAGCTATCTGTTCCGGATGCCAGGGCAACGATGAACTGTCTGTCCTGGGCTTCAGTCTCTTCAGGCAGGGTCAGGTTAGGCTGGATCGGCGTCGCCTCTTCCTGGCCATTTTCATCGGTGTCGCTCGTGTCCGTCCGGGCCTCATCGCCGAGGTCAAAGAGTGGCTCCGGTCCATGCGAAGGGCCAGATCCCCCACCGGTGACTATGCCGTGCAACTCCAGGATCAGCCGACTCCAGGCACTGGCCATGTCCTTGTCAGGTTCTCCAGCAGCCTCACCAACCACCTGGGCCAGTCGCACTATTCCGTCTCTCAGCTCAGCGGATATGGGTTCGCCGATGGCGTAGGTGTCCAGAAAGATGGGCAACTGGTCTGCGCCTACATCCCTTTTGGCCACCGAAACCCAGCGGATTAGATTGGCCAGCAGATTCACTCCTGACGTGGAATACGCCGTCCCTTCCCTTTTCATCTGCACACCTCCCTTATCTCGTGCCGTCGTCACTCCGTATCAGCCTGCGTTGCGCAGAGAGCCTCTGGAAACAGCATCACGGCGGCAAGTTTCCTCCATTCGATTGACCAGCTCTGGAATGCCGAAAGGCTCGGTGAGGTAGCCCTCAGCGCTCAGGTCGAGCCCCCTGACCTTGTCTTTTCCGGCACCCCAACTGCTGAGCATCATTATCGGGACCTGAGAGCATTGCCGAAGGCGCAAGCACAACTCAATTCCGCTCATCGAGGGCATCATGATGTCCACGATAGCGAAGTCAGGCAGCGTGTGGCCAACCAGGGCGCGTAGCTCGTGACCGTCGGGCTTCGCCCGCGTTACCTGGTACCCCCTATCGCCGAGGTCCCGCTCAAGGAGCCGCACCAGCACCGGGTCATCGCTCAAGACCAGGACTCGCCGTGCCAGCGTCTTTACTGCCATTTGCCAATCACCTTTCAGGGTCTCTCCAGGCACAAGTAGGCTAGCACTGCCCCCATAAACAGGGCATAAATGTCCCTGAGTCTGACGTAAAAATGATGCAAAGAAAGAGACAGGCTGTGCACATCTTCCAGCCGCTTGCCAGAATGGGGATACAGAAGTTGCTACGAACAGCTTCGCACAAGAAGCGCTATTGTTCGGGTCGAAAAACGTGCAGGATCATGGTGTCTCCCGGGGGACAAGAGCCAAGGCCTGCTCTCGACCGTGTACCGGCGACCCGTGGGCAGAAGCAAGTCCGAACTCAATGCAGAGTTAAGTCGGAGCTAAGGCCAGCCGGCCCCTGAGCTTCCCGTTGCGCACGGTTACTGTGGACGGGAGCCTCGCTGCTCGCGTCAGCCAGGTCAACTGCCCCTGTCTCGCCCGAGACACGCCAACCTGTCTGACCCGAGTCCTGCAGTGCATTCAGCCTCTTGCAGGACTACGAAATGCCACTAACGAGGCTCCCCAAACTCCTTGAACCGGTAACCCAGCCCGCGCTCACTGAGGATATACTCGGGCTTCTTGGGGTCTTTCTCTATCTTTTGTCTCAGATACGTAACGTAGAGCCGGACGTAGTGGTCCTCGTCTCTATACTCGGGACCCCAGACCCGAGACAGCAGAGTCTCGTGGGTGAGCAGGCGCCCGGCGTTGCTCACCAGCTCGTAAAGGAGACGATACTCCGTGGGTCTCAGGCGGACCTCCTGGCCTCGTACTATGACCTTCCTCTGGTCGAAGTTGATGGTCAGGTCATCGTCCACAACCACCTCAGACCTGGTGGCCGCAGCCTTTCCCTCTGTCCTCCTCAAGACTGCTCTTATGCGTGAGACCAGCTCCCTCGGGCTGAAAGGCTTTGTTACATAGTCATCGGCACCAAGGTCCAGGCCACGAACCCGGTCAAACTCCTCTCCCTTGACGCTCAAGAAAATGACCGGCACCCCTGACACCTCGCGGAGCCTCCTCAATGTCTCGAAGCCATCCATATCGGGCATCATGATATCAAGGAGGACCAGATCGGGGAGACCATCGACTGCCTTCTCCAGTGCTTCATAGCCGTCAGAAGCGCTGATGACATGGAATCCCTCAAGCTCCAGGTTCATCTTGATGAACTCTATCATCTTCGCCTCGTCGTCGACCACCAATATGGTCTTGTTTGAAGCCATAGCGTCTGTCAGACCCCTCACCCAGCACCCCGGCAGCGGGGCAGCGTAAGAGTGAACTGTGAGCCCTTCCCCAGCTGGCTAGTTACCCTGATGCTGCCTCCATGGGCCTCCAGAATATACTTGCAAATATACAAACCCAACCCTACCCCACGAATCCTCTGCACAGGACCGCTATTCACCCTGTGGAACTGCTCGAAGATTCGGTCGACCTCTCGCAGCGGTATGCCTATACCTTCGTCAGCAACAGTCACCTCCACATGCTCGTTGCTCACCTTGCCTGTGACCCCTATCTCGCCGCCCTCCGGTGAGTACTTGACGGCGTTGTCAATCAGATTGGTCACCACTTCCTCAGTCAGTTCGGGGTCAGCGTACACTGCAGGAAAACCCGGCTCAAAAGAAACGGTGAAAGTATGGATCCTCGTCATAGTCTCAAACCTACGCACCACCTTGCTGACCAGAGATGGCAATTGCAGCTCCTCTTTTTTCAGGGTGAGTGACCCGGTCTCGATGCGGGAGGCGAGGAGTAGCCTGCTCATCATCTTGCTCAGGCGATCGCATTCTCCCTCTATCACCTGGAGACCTTCACGGAGCGTGGATTCAGTCCAGTTGCCGTCACTCCTGGCGAGAGTGCTGGTGTAGCCTTTGATAATCGAGAGTGGGGTCTGTACCTCGTGGCCCAACATCGAAAGGAAGGTTGCCCTCAGGCTTTCGATCTCCCGCAAGCGGGTAATGTCTCGAACATTGATCACGGCATTTCGCGGCTGGCCCTCAGGGGATCGGATGATTGAGTACACCATGGACACGTCGATGTTTTGCCCGTCCTTAGTCTGGATTCTTCCCTGTTGTTCAGACGTCGAGCTGGCGTCGCCAGTCTGTTTCAGCATAGGGCATTGCGCTATGCATAGTCGGCTTCCGTCCCAACGCCGCAGGTTCAACACGCTGGAGCATTGCTTCCCCAGTACATCTTCCCTGGAGTAGCCGGTCAATCTCTCCATAGCTGAGTTGAAGCGGACTATCCGGCGCTGAGCATCGATGCTCATGATGCCCTCCGCACTGCCCTCCAGAATAGACTCCACCCTCCTTTTCTCTTCAGCCAGGAGATAGGCCAGCCTGGCGTTCTGCACGGCAATGGCAGCTTGTTGGGCAAAGGCAGCCAAAATGGGCTGGTCTGCGCTCGAGAAAGCCGCGGCGTCGTAGGGCCGCAGCACATAGATCAGCCCAACGAATTCTCCACCGACTTGCAGCGGCAAGGCGATTATAGGATTCAGGGTCTGCCCTTTCTCCGAGGAAGGCAAGGGGAGCCGGTGGGTTTGAAGCTCGGACAGCAGATCAAAGCTCTCCCTGCTGGTCGCCAGGTCAGTTAGAGACTCATCCATCAGCGTGCGCAGCCGATCGAGAGCCCTGGCGTCCAGGCCGCAAGACTCTGTAGCAACAAAGCGATGCTCGACCTCGGACCAGGTAGCCACCACCCCAGCACTGCCTTGCAGGGCTTCGACAGCGGTATTCAGGATCATTTTCAGTGTAGCGTGAAGATCAATCTGCTCTGGTGTTGCTCTGGGACTTGGCATCGCTGAGAGCGCTCCTTCGGGCGTCGATCACAGGAATAGCCTGGCAGGTTCTAATGCAATTCTAACATTGCGCTAGCGTTATTCCAACACGGGCCCATCTATACTTGAAATTGGCTAGCACTCGAGGCATCGCAGTGTTACCACCGCTAGAAACAAAGGCAGAAAGGAGGAACATGTCAACCAAGGTGGAATCGGTGACCAAGTTACAGCCGCTCGACGACAGAGTAGTGATCAAGCCGATCGAACGCGAGGAGGTAAGCAAAGGAGGAATCATTCTACC
Source organism: Chloroflexota bacterium (assembly GCA_003650185.1). Taxonomy (GTDB): domain Bacteria; phylum Chloroflexota; class Dehalococcoidia; order UBA2247; family RBG-13-53-26; genus B9-G15. The sequence continues at coordinate 4,882 of QMOF01000028.1, forward strand.
GGATACGGCCAAGGAGAAGCCTCAAGAGGGCGAGGTTATTGCCGTTGGCCCCGGCAAGCTCACCGAAACGGGAGACAGAGTGCCAATGAGCGTCAGGGTAGGGGACAAGGTACTTTACGCAAAGTACGCTGGCACCGAGATCAAGGTGAATGATGAAGAGGTGATCATCGTACGAGAAAGCGATATCTTGGCCAGAAGGGCCTAGGGAAGGAGAGAGCAGATGGCAAAACAGATAATCTTTGGCGACGAAGCGAGGAAAAGCCTGAAGCGGGGAGTCGACATTCTGGCTGACGCTGTCAGGCCAACGCTGGGACCGAAAGGTAGACCGGTAGCCCTCGACAAGAAGTGGGGTGCCCCGACGGTCATCAATGATGGCGTCAGCATTGCCAAGGAGATCGAGCTTCCCGACCCCTTCGAGAATATGGGGGTCCAACTGCTCAAGCAAGCGGCCTCCAAGACCAACGACAAGTGTGGAGACGGCACCACTACGTCTACCATTCTGGCTCAGGCGATGGTTACTGGCGGATTCAAGAATATCGCTGCTGGCTCAGATGCCACAGCCATCAAGCGGGGCATCGAAAAAGGGGTCAACGTCCTGGTTGAGGAACTGAAGAAGCAGGCCATCCCCATAGCTGGCAAGGAGCAAGTTGCCCAGGTGGCTACTATCTCAGCCGCCGATCCTCAAATTGGAGACCTGATTGCTGATGTGATGGAGAAGGTGGGCAAGGACGGGGTCATCACCGTAGAGGAGTCAAAGGGGCTGATGTTTGAAACGGAGTTCGTGGAGGGAATGAAGTTCGATCGCGGATACATCAGCCCCTACTTCGTTACCAACCGTGAGCGAATGGTGGCGGAGATTGAAGACCCTTACATCCTCCTCACTGACAAGAAGATATCGGCCGTGGCCGACATTCTTCCGATTCTGGAGAAGACCGTTCAGGTGAGCAAGAACCTGGTGGTCATTGCTGAGGATGTGGAAGGAGAAGCACTGGCCACCCTCGTGGTCAACAAGCTAAGAGGCACTCTTAACTGTCTGGCGGTCAAGGCACCCGGCTTTGGCGATCGCCGCAAAGCAATGTTACAGGATATGGCTATCCTCACCGGCGGCACGGTCATCTCAGAAGAGGTGGGGAGGAAGCTTGACTCAGCCACAGTGGCTGACCTGGGTCGAGCCCGTAGGGTAGTGGCCGACAAGGATGATACCACTATCGTCGAAGGCAAAGGTAGCGAAGAACAGATACAGGCCAGGATAAAGCAGATCAAGGCCCAAATAGAGGAGACCACGTCTGACTTTGATCGAGAGAAGCTCCAGGAGAGGCTGGCCAAGTTGGCCGGTGGGGTGGCGGTGATCAAGGTCGGTGCAGCCACTGAAACTGAGCTTAAGGAGAAGAAGCACCGGGTGGAGGACGCTCTCTCGGCCACCAGGGCCGCGGTAGAAGAGGGCATTCTTCCAGGAGGAGGCGTGGCCTTGCTCAATGCCGCTACTGCCCTGGAACCCTATATGAAGGACGGTGACGAGGCTGTGGGGATAAAGATTCTGAAGGAGGCCGTTGAAGAGCCAATCAGATGGATCGCCGTTAACGCCGGTGACGAGGGTTCGGTCGTACTGGACAAGGTAAAGAAAAGCCCCATTGGGGTTGGTTATGATGCCGCCAAGGGTGAGTACGTTGACATGGTAGAAAGAGGCGTTATCGACCCAGCTAAGGTGGTAAGGACGGCGCTGGAGAATGCGGCCAGCGTGGCAGTGATGATACTGACTACCGAGTCGCTGGTAACCGACATACCGGAGAAGGAGAAGACGTCTGCGCCGCCTGTGCCAGAGTACTAGTCTCTGAAAGGAGGTGGTCCAATGTGATGCTCAAACTGAGAAGCTGCCCCAAATGCAGAGGCGACCTTTGTGTTGATAGAGGTGTGTACGGCTGGTACGAAAGGTGTATTCAATGTGGGTACCTGGGATTCGCAGGACAGATGGACTCCCCAACAAAGGGTATGTCCGATAGCAGTTGAACGCCCTGCCAGTTGGCCGTGGTCACCCGGCTAGGGAAATGCCAATAGATTGGCTCTAGGCCGGGTGCGGACCAGCCTACCGTCAGGGGGAAGGTAACCCCGCCACGAACACGGAAACAGGGACAACAAGCAAAAATAGGGCAGAAGGAGGTGTGCCATGACGATGATGCGCTGGGAACCATTCAGAGAGTTGATGAGCCTCAGGCAGGCAATGGACAGGCTGTTCGAGGACAGCTTCGTCAGGCCAACACGGTTCTGGCCCGACTTCGGCAGAGGCGAATGGACGCTGGACCTCGATATGTACCAGACTCCCAACGAGGTGGTAGTGAAGGCTGCCCTCCCCGGGGTGAAGCCGGACGAGGTGGACATCTCCATTACAGGGGATACGCTCACCATCAAAGGTGAGCACAAAGAGGAGCAAGAGGTCAAGGAGGAGGACTACTTTCGCAGGGAGCGCCGCTATGGCACTTTCAGCCGCTCCATCCAGATACCTGTGCCGGTCAAAAGCGACAAGGCAGACGCGGTGTTCGAAAACGGTGTCCTCACTCTGACTCTGCCCAAGTTAGAAGAGGTGAAGCCCAAGCAAATCAAGGTGAAGGCCAAACCGGTGATTGAGGGCGGCAAGTAGTTGGTGGGTGCTCCCCCACCCCACCGCTACCCGTGATGAAGCAACCGCGAGGGGGGCAGGGGGAGACCTCCCAGAACCAGACTGGAAGAAAACTGGACAAGGCCCATAAGAACTCGAATGGAAACGGGAGGTGGACCCAAAGACAGAGATTGTAACAAGACAGCAACAGAGCCATGAGGGAGGTTGAATGATGCGGATCGCGATGGTATCCCCACTTGAAATGCGGGTGCCGCCGGTAGCTTACGGGGGCACTGAATTGGTGGTCAGCCTTCTGACCGAGGAATTGGTCAAGAGAGGACATGATGTTACACTATTTGCCAGCGGCGACTCATTGACCAGTGCCCGGCTGGAATCCGTCTGTCCTCATTTCCTCAGAGGCTCAAATAGAGATGTTGGCATTCTGACTATGCTAAACGTGGTGTCTTGCCTGGAGCAGGCTGACCGGTTTGATATTATCCATAACCACACCTGTTTTGAAGGTCTGTCCATAGCGGGACTGGTCAGGACACCAGTGCTCACCACCTTGCACGGTGACCTCAAAGGTGACTGGCTTGAGCTGTTTACCCGCTACAAGGGCTGGTACAACACTATCAGTCGCTCAGCGAAGTCCCTGCTGCCGGAGAAGGAGCGCTTTGTAGGCGTAATATACAACGCCATAGACGTGAAATCGTATCCCTTCAATGGGGCCGAGCGCGAGCCTTATCTCCTGTTTCTCAGCCGCATCAGCCCCGAGAAAGGGCCGCATCTGGCTATAGAGGTCGCCAGGAAGGTGGGATGGCGGCTGATTATCGCGGGCAACGTGCACCGCACGGATGAAGAGTACTTCCGCACTATGGTCATGCCAGGGGTGGATGGTGACCAGATCCAGTACGTCGGAGAGGCAGACTACCATCGCAAGCGAGAGCTGATGGCTCAGGCATATTGCCTGCTGGCCCCCATCACCTGGCCGGAGCCTTTTGGGCTGTTCTTTGCTGAGGCTATGGCCTGTGGCACGCCGGTAGTGACCTTTAACCGCGGGTCAGCGCCGGAGGTGGTAGAGCACGGCAAGACGGGGTTCGTGGTCAATACTCTAACCGAGATGGCGAACGCCCTGAGTGAAGTGGGGCGGATAGCCCCACATGACTGCCGTGAGCACGTGGAGCGCAACTTCGATGTGCCCCGGATGGTAGATGATTACCTCAGGGCTTATGAGCAGGTACTATGCGAGTCCGGTGCCCTGACTGCTATGGAGATGCTCGCCGGTGGAGACAAGGCTGTAGATAGCACAACGCACCTTGTGCTTGGGCTAGACGGCAAAGACCCCGGAATGACAGCGATGGCTCGGAATTAAGGCTAGGAATGGATGTCCGTGGTATGATATGTCACGTGACGAGGTGAAAAGGATTGGATTAGAGAATTACAGGGCTACTGTCCCTGATGACCTTGGAAGTGAGTCGGTTACTGTTACTGATCCCGAGGGGCCCAAGCGGCTGGATGTGGCGCACAGTGATGCCACCCTCGTTGGTGGTAGGGCTGACAGTTCTGAAGCCCCTTGTGCCCTCGGTGCGCACTGCCGAGACAGGGTGGAACCTGGTCTCAAGTTGACCAGCGTAAGGTCTTGGGCCCATGCAGTTGAAGGGAGGTGGCAGAAGTGAGCTCGACAGCAGCAAATCCGTCACTCGAGGAGTTTGTGCTTACCTGCCTGCGGGAACAGGGTGGGCTTGATGTGGCCAACCTTGAAGTGCGGGTGAGGCACCACATCGCGTACCTTGAGGGCTCAGTGCCTAACCTGCGTCAAAAGCGCCTGGCGGGCGAGACCGCTGCCCAGGTCGAAGGAATACGTGGGGTGGTCAACCGGCTCAGGATAGCACCTTCGCCACTTGTGGATGACGAGAGCTTGAAGAGGCGCGTTATCCGGGCCCTGGCCAGAAACCCGAAGCTGGAAGCGGGTAAGGTCTCGGCGGATGTGATAAATGGGGTCGTGCATCTCGGCGGGTTCGTCAGCACAGCCGCTGAGAAGCGCCTGGCTGAAGAGGAGGTCTGGGCAGCACCGGGGGTGAGGCATGTCATCAACAGGATCGACGTGCTGTCCCAAGAGATCAAGAGCGAACTTCAGATTGCCGGTCAGATATTGCAGGGCCTTTCTCAGTGCCTCGGTCTGGACCTATCAAAGGTCACTGTTGAAGTAGTGGACGGGACAGCGCACCTCAAGGGAGTAGTGCCTAACGACTACTTGAGATCGGCCGCTGAGGAGCTTACCCGGTGGACCCCCTCGATCGGGGAGGTGGTGAACGAGCTACAGGTGCTCGCCTGGCCGGGCACCAGGAGCGACTTACAGCCTGAGAGAGCCAGGCCATCCAGTCAGGGCTGTAGGCTTGACACCGAGACGCTGTGCACACAGTCCGCGCTCGCCAGTCAATCTCAAGGGCCAGCACCAGAATGGAGAGGCGACACCGTTGCCAGCAAGGCAACTCGACAGTAGTACAGCCGCGACTTCAATGCACAGCCAGCTCCTACCCCACGGCGAACCTATAGCACTTGCCGACATTCGTGATGCCCTGGTCATCAAGGAGGGTGACGTCTTTCTGATGACCGACACCGAGGGGAACCTGCCCAGGGACAGCGTGGCGGGATACGGACTGTACAAAGGTGACACCCGCCACCTCTCGGTCTGGGACCTCTCCTTCGACGAGATACGTCCTATTGTCCTTCTCTCCACCGCGGAGCTCGGCTACAGCTCGGAACATCACCTCACCAACCCGCCCATGGCAACCACGGGAGGAAGGATTATCCCCAAGGAAACCCTTGAGGTGAGACGCCAGCGGGTTGTAAACCAGTCTCTGCACGAGACCATCCAGGTCACCAATTTCAACATCGTTCGATCCACAATAGTGCTGCGGTTCGATTTCGATGCCGATTTTATGGACATCTTCGAAGTCAGAGGAGTGAAGAGGCATCGGCGGGGAACGCTTTCCAAGCCACTTGTAGCTAAAGATAAGGTCACTTTCAGATACAGGGGTCTGGACGGTGCCAGGCGGACCACCCAGATCAGGTTTTCGCCGACTCCCGACCAGATCTGGTACAATGGCGCGCTCTTCACCCTCCCTTTGCGCCACCGGGAGACCGCCGTCATCACGGTGACCATCAGCCCCAACGGCGCACCCAGTGATGACCGTTTCTACGCAGGATTGCAGAAGCTGGATAGCTGCTATCGCGATTGGCTTCGATCTTGCACCGAGGTGTTCACCAATAACGACTTCTTCAACACCATGCTTCAGCGTTCGCTGCGGGACACCAGACTGCTGATGACAGACGGGGAAGATGGACGGTTCGTGGCGGCTGGCACTCCGTGGTTCAATTGCCTCTTCGGACGAGACAGCCTTATCACCTCCTTCCAGGTGCTGGCCCTTAACCACGAAGTAGCCAGGGACACTCTCCATGCGCTGGCCCGCTGGCAGGGCAGGGAGATAAACGACTGGCGTGACGAGGAGCCGGGCAAGATACTCCACGAGCTAAGGTCAGGGGAGATGGCCTCGCTCGGTGAGATACCGATGGCCCCCTACTACGGCTCCGTGGATGCTACCCCCTTGTTCCTCATACTGGCAGCGGAGTACGTCGCCTGGACAGGAGACCTGGGCCTGGTGCACCAGCTTGAGCCCAACTTGATGGCGGCCCTGGAGTGGATCGACACCTACGGCGACTCGGACAGGTGCGGCTACGTGGAATACTCCAAGCGGTCTGCCAAGGGACTGCTCAACCAGGGGTGGAAAGACTCACGGGATGGCATTGTCAACAGCGACGGCACTCTGGTGAGGCCCCCCATTGCCCTGGTAGAGGTGCAGGGCTACGTCTACGCTGCCAAGAGAGGTATGGCCTGGCTCATGTCACTGCTGGGAAAGAAGTCACTGGCGCGCAAGCTGCGGCGTGAGGCCACTCTTCTCAAGACCAGATTCAATCAGGACTTCTGGCTAGAGGACGAGGAGTTCTATGCCCTGGCCTTGGGGGCCAACAAGGAACCAGCTACCTCAATCACTTCAAATCCAGGCCACTGCCTGTGGACAGGCATAGTGGACGCAGACAAGGCACCCAAGGTAGTGGAGCGACTGTTCTCGAACGATATGTTCTCCGGATGGGGCATAAGGACCTTGAGCAGCCGAGCAGCCCGGTATAACCCACTCGGCTACCACCTGGGTAGTATCTGGCCTCACGACAACTCGCTTATCGGCATGGGCCTCAAGCGATACGGGTTTGAGGAGGAGCTAAACGAGCTGACTACAGCCCTGTACGACTGTTGTCATGGCTTCGACTACTACCGGCTGCCGGAACTCTTCTGCGGCGTTCCCCGAAGTGCTCAGAACCTGCCCGTGCGTTACCCTGTCGCCTGCCGCCCCCAGGCATGGGCGGCAGGGACCTTCCCGTTGCTCCTCCGGGCTATCCTCGGTCTTGTGCCCAGTGCACCCGAAAAGGAGTTGCTGATAGTGCGGCCCAGGCTGCCCTACTGGCTGGAAGAGGTGGAAGTTAGGGGACTGACAATTGGTGACAGCGCGGTCGATCTGCTCTACCAGAGACGCAAGGGCCGGACCCAGGTGTCTGTCCTGGCGAGACGGGGCATAAAAGTATCGCTGACTAGGAAGTGGCCGAGGTGAAACCAGCATGTCAATGAAAACAGGGCATCCTGTGGTCTGCCGGGTCTGTGGCTCGCCTCTGTACCCAGGCAGGGCAGTATTCCGCTGTAGTTGCGGGGCGAATATCCATTCCTCCTGCTGGGAAAAACACGTCCTGCAGTCCCACAAGCCTTCCTTTGTCGTCGGAACGATCAACCTGGATGGCGAGTTCAAGCCCAAGGAGGCAGAGACAGCCGACGGCAAATGGTCAGTGGAGAGGGGTGCAATCAGCGCGGGAAAGAAGCAAGAATTCCAGACCCCGGCAGAGGGCAAGGGCTATGGCAAGATGCTAGTGAAGGACTATTGACGGGCGCAATTGTTGAGGTAGACGTTGAGGGCCTCTCGCACGGTAGCCAGTCCTCTTGGGCAAAGGAAACGTCTCGTCCCCTGCCTCCGCTGTGGCATACAGTGCATCAGGCACCGGGCTCGGATGAGCCTCGTGGAGGCATGGCCCACCGCTGATGGACTGGAACTGAATGAAGAGGGCTTCCGGCCAGGGAGGCGACGGTCGTCGCTTCAGGCCTCACCCGGGGTATAAACCTAATAGTCACCTTGCCCATGGCACGGCCGCCTCTCGAAGTCCGCTCCTCTGCGTTCCTGAAACCAGCCGCAACCGCCACATCACAGCACATTTGGCAATCGCGCTTCTCTCTGAACATCCTGGATAGCCATCGCGAAGGGCGCCACTTGGTGTACATCGTCTCAGGGCCGGCGCATAGTCCTGGCACTCAAAGGGACGCGGTCGAGGCAGGCGACCGCGCAATCGTCAGAGCAGGACCAATGACCGGATGCGCAACATACCTTCCGGGGTCGACCGTGCCACACGAGCATGGCCAGGGCTGGCGCGTGTCTGCGGTGCTCGTCCTGTGCACCCGTGCCTGCTGGCCCGTCCCTCCTCGAGCCTGGAAAGGCTGTTCTACACTCGCCTGGACGTGGGGCACTCCTTCCGCGAGCTAGACTTGAGCCACCAGCGTCAACGGCGCCCCACCGATTTGGAAAGACACTCGATTTGCTGTATATTCTCGGTTACCGTTATGCCAAAGTGGTCAATCGTAGTCACAAGACGGCATGCGCGTGGGGGGAGCCGCCGCACGTGACCAGTTCCAGGGGTGCAAATTGAAACGTTGTGTCATGCTCATCTTCTCGCCGGAGGTGGTTGCCGAGCCCATAATCTACAACCTGGCCATGCAGTTCGGGCTGACGACCAACATCCGCAGGGCGAACTTGAGCGAGTCTGGCGGCTGGGCCGTGGTGCAACTGGAAGGCAAAGAGAAGGACATCGACAGCGCTATTGAATGGGCCACCGGCAAGGGTGTGAGAATCGACCCGGCCGGTGACCAACCGGAAGCCTGATATTGCTAACCCTTGACCACCCCCATTGGTCTGGCCCTGAGCACCTTACGGCACAGGCCAGCCTGGTGGCACACCTCCACCACTTCGTCTATGTCCTTGTAGGCGGCTGACGCCTCTTCAGCCAGGCTCCCCTTACTGGCCGCCTTGACGAGAATACCTCGCGAGGCCAGATCAGCGGCCACATCAGCGTCCCTCTGGAAGCGCCGGGCGGCGTGGCGGCTCTTCACCCTGCCGGCCCCATGACACACCGAGCCGAAGGACTCCCTTACAGCGCCCTCAGTCCCCACCGCAACATAAGAGTACCGACCCATATCACCGGGGATAAGCACCGGCTGCCCTATCTCTCTGTACCTGGAGGGCACATCGGCATGGCCGGGTGGAAAGGACCTGGTCGCCCCTTTACGGTGAACGCACAGCCTGAGCTTCTTGCCGTTCACTTCGTAGGTCTCGATCTTGGCGATGTTGTGGGCTACATCATAGACCATCTCCAGCCCGATTTCCGGCAGCCTCTTGCCGAACACCGTGGCGAAGCACTCCCTGGTCCAGTGCGCGATGCACTGGCGGTTGGCCCAGGCATAGTTGGCGGCGCAGGCCATGGCAGCCAGATAGTCGCGACCTTCCGGCGAGTCCACCGGTGCACAGGCCAGCTCCTGGTCGGGAAGCTCGATCCCGTACTTCTTCATCGCCTGTCGCAGGGCTTTGACGTAGTCATCGCACACCTGGTGGCCCAGGCCCCGGCTCCCGGTGTGGATCAGCACCAGTACCTGCCCGACCGCGTCTATGCCCATGCGCCTAGCAATGTCCGGCTCGTAGATCTCGTCCACGGCTTCAACTTCCAGGAAGTGGTTCCCTGACCCGAGTGTCCCTGACTGCGGACAGCCTCGCTCCTTGGCCCTGGAGCTCACCTTTGTCGGATCAGCGCCCTTGAGGCACCCACCTTCTTCGGTCACCTCCAGGTCCACCTCGGTACCCAGACCCCGGTCCACCGCCCAACGAGCCCCCTTTACCAGGATCTCGTCGATTTCCTTTGGCCCAACGCGTATTCTGCCCCTGGAGCCAACGCCCGAAGGGACACCCGCGAAAAGCTCGTTGAGCAACCGCTCCAGCCTGGCTCTGACCTCGGTTTCGTGAAGGTTGGTACGCAGCAGCCGCACACCGCAGTTAATGTCGTAGCCCACCCCGCCGGGTGAGACCACCCCC
>QMOF01000029.1 GCA_003650185.1 Chloroflexota bacterium
ACGCCTACAAGCGCTTTCGCGGGAAATACATATCCTTAATCATACAATCGCTGCCGTTGCTGTCGCTGATGCCAGTTGAGGGTTCCTGCCCAGGACAAATTGGGTGCTAACCCCCATTGCCTCGTTGCTTTGTCAAGGATATTATCTTAATATAAGACTTGGGGAGGAAGCCCCCACAGTTGACTTTCGCGTGACCGCTGCTCCGGCTGGTGATTGGGTGGTTGCGTATATCGATCTACTGCACGAGCATGTCGAACCCTGCATATAGCGGTCTGTAGGGAGGGGAGGAGAGAACAAATGAGACCAGCGGCGATCTCACCCGGTAACACGATCTTCGTCATCCTATCGTTCGAGGGCCCCGACGGTTATTCAATGGCCGGAGGCCTCGGTGTGAGAGTCACCAACCTGTCGCGGTCCCTTGCGGGCCTCGGCTTTCACACCCACCTCCTGTTCATCGGTGACCCGGAGGGGAAGGGGGTGGAGAGTACCTACGGAGGCAGGTGCACCCTGCATCGGTGGTGCCAGTGGATAAGCGAGTATCACCCGGAGGGCGTATACCAGGGCGAAGACGGCAAGCTGGCTGACTTCAACGAGTCTGCGCCACCGTTTGTGGCGGAGCACCTGGTAAGGCCCGCTTTGAACCAGGGCAAGACCGTGATAATCCTGGGCGAGGAATGGCACACAGCCGAGGCCATGTGTCGCATCAGCGATCTGCTGCATACGGCTGGCCTGAGGGAGCGCGTGGTGATGTTCTGGAACGCCAACAACACCTTCTCCTTCGATCGCATCAACTGGGGGCGCCTCTCGTATGCCACCACCATCACCACGGTCAGCCGCTATATGAAGCACATAATGCGGGGCATGGGGCTGAACCCGCTGGTGGTACCCAATGGTATTCCCAAGTCGCTGCTGGGTAGCGTCGACGTGAAGGCATCAGCTTCACTGAGGAAGCGGCTTGAGGCCGACCTGATACTGGCCAAAGTAGCACGCTGGCACCCCGACAAGCGCTGGAACGAGGCAGTGGAGGCTGTGGCTCGGTTGAAGGCCCGGGGTCTAAGGACGGTGCTCGTCGCCCGGGGAGGGATAGAGCCTCACGGCGAGGAAGTGTTGTACCATGCCCGCTCGCTCGGGCTCAAGGTTGCAGATGCCAGGTCTCGGGGGGGATCACTACAGGACTGCCTCAACGCAATCGAAGGGGGAGACAAGGCAGAGGTCATCAACCTGAGGTTCCGCTGCCCCCAGGATTTCCTGCGTATAGTCTATCATGCTTCAGACGCCGTACTGGCCAACAGTGGTCACGAGCCATTCGGGTTGGTGGGGCTGGAGGCCATGGCGGCCGGTGGGATCGCCTTCACAGGTGGCACCGGCGAGGACTATGCCGTCCCGTTCCGCAACAGCATCGTACTGGAAACGGCCGACCCGGGTGAGATAGAGGCCTACGCCGTGTATCTTAATGAGCACCCCAACGACGGGCAAAGGATACGCAAGGCGGCAAGACAGACAGCGCGACAGTTCACCTGGGAGGAGGTCATAACCATCCTGGTGCGCAAGCTTGAGTACCAGGCCAGAGCCCAGGGGCTACTGGCTGCACCGGTCAGAGCCGCCGTGCAGGAACCCAGGCATTTCGACTTGCCGGATCTGGTGCCGCAGCGGGAGCCGGTCGTGGCAGTCACCGCCTAGAGTGGTTGCCATGATGTACCACGTGTCGCGCAACACGGAGGCGCATTCAAGAACCAGCATAGGAGGGCGAAAGGAGACAAGACACCATGGCCAAGATGCCCAAGACAGAGGCAGAGAGACTCCTGGCAGACGTGGCAGGGGAATATGTGTTCTGGTGTCACGACGGCCGCGTTCTTCGGAGCATGCGTGACCTGCAGAGCGCACTTGCCAGCATGACAGAGGATACCTTCTACTATCATGCCAACGATGACAAGAACGACTTCAGCAACTGGGTGAAGGAAGTAATTGGAGACAGCAAGCTGGCGAGGGAGATCAGCAGGTCCAGGACGGCACAGCAAGCAGCGAGGTACACAGCAGACAGGGTGGCTTTCCTCGGGGCCAAGCTCGCTTGATAAGACGAGGCCCACCGGCTATCATGGCATAACCGGGATCGGTGAGGAGAGCCATGAGACCGAGAAAAGCCGTGATCCCAGCTGGCGGCTGGGGCACCAGGTTCCTGCCTACTACCAAGTCGCAGCCCAAGGAGATGCTGCCTCTGGTGGACAGGCCCATCATCCATTACGCCGTTGAAGAAGTAGTCCGGTGCGGCGCGGAACTGGTGGTCATCGTAAGCTCCCTGGGCAAGAGGGCTGTGGAAGACTACTTCGACAAGAACGCAGACCTGGAGCTGTTCTTGGAACGCAAAGGCGACACGTCCCTGCTCCACAAGGTGAGGCAACTGGCCGACATGGCAGACATCTGCTACGTGCGCCAGAAGGAGCAGCTTGGCCTGGGCCACGCTGTCCTTACTGCCAAGCAGGTCGTGGGAAATGAGCCGTTCATGCTGGTGCTCCCGGACGACCTCTTTGAGCAACAGGAAAGAGTGCTTCAACGAATGGCCGATATCTTCGAACAACACCAGGCCAGCGTACTGGCCGTCAGGCGGGTAAACGAAGACCAGGTGAGCAGATACGGCATAATCGAAGCATCGAGCATCGGCGACCGTACCTATCGGGTAACCAGTCTGGTGGAAAAGCCAAAGCGGGAGGAGGCACCCTCAAACCTGGCAATAATGGGCAGGTACATCCTCACGCCGCAGGTCTTTGAAGAGCTTGAGAATACCTCACCCGGGGCCGGCAAGGAAATCCAGTTGACGGATGGCCTCCGCCGCCTGCTCAGCAGGCAAGCGATATACGCGTACGAGGTCGAGGGGGACTACTATGATGCCGGCACCCCCCTGGGCTGGATAAAGGCCACCATAGCCTTGGCCCTGAAACACCCGGAAATGGGGCCCGAAATCAGAGAGTACCTCAAGAGCCTTGTGAGCGTATCACGTTCCGACGCCTGTTAGTGCACCCACCTGGGGACTGAGCCATTATTATCGGCTGCTATGCGGCCCCAGGCCACCTCAGGATCAGCTACATCGGGCCGCCGAGCAACAGAGCCACGGGAAACATGCCGAACACCGATGATAGAGGCAGACCTCTGCCGGAGGTTGAGACGCAGACTGTCGCGTCGGTAAATGCGTCACGCCATGCCGCCGGTGCCTGCTCAGGAAGAAGCAGCATATCATCTCCCCACACGTCTCGCCCGAGCGGCATCCGGGCCAGCGGGACCAGCTTCGCAAGCAACCTGGGCACAGCCGCGATGGCCCAAGTGCCTTTCCAGCGCCGGGCGAAGGCACAGACGTGCTCCCTGCTTCGGCCATCCGCCTGAAGCGGAATGTAGTCCCCGCGCCGAAAGACGTTGGGGTAGTTCTGGCGTATCCCCAATGCTTTGCAAGTAAGGTACATCTTGGCCCGGCCGTCCTCCAGCGAGGACATCAGACCGCGGACCAGGTCCGACCGGCTTCCGGCTTCCTGCTGCGCCAGTCCATCCAGTTGCCGCTGCCGCAGGGCAAAGTCCACCGGCCGCCGGTTGTCCGGGTCGACGAGGCTCAGGTCCCAAAGCTCGGTGCCCTGGTAGAAGTCGGGTATGCCTGGTGAGGCAATCTTGAGCAGCACCTGGGACAGGGAGTTGAAAATGCCATAGTGCGCCACCCGCCGTTGGAGCGCCAGGAAGTCCTCCAGGAACAGGTTGCTTCTGGAAGTGTCCAGAATCGCCTCTGAAAACCCGACGAGCGCCTCCTCGTACTCCGGGTTGGGCGAGAGCCAACTGGTGAACACCTTGGCCTCTCTTGCCGTCTTCACCAGGTATGCCTTCAGTCGGTCTTCGAAGCCGCTCATTTCCGGGGCATAAGGCCAGGCTCCAACCAGGGTCTGATAGAGCAGCAACTCCATGTTCGGGTCAGGCACAAGCTGCCCGTTCACCGGGCGTTTCTTCGGCCGGTTCCATTCCTGCCAGCGGACGAGGCTCTCTTCCCATTCGTCAGGCAACTCGGACAGCACGTTCAGCCTGGCCCGCGCGTCCTCACCGCGCTTGGTATCATGAGTCGCCGTGGCGTTCAGCGCGTGCGGCCACTGCTCCTGGCGCGTCAGGTTCCTCTGGTGAAACGCCTCAATGGAAAGACCGTTGGCTCCGGGGTCGCCGCCGACGTCATTCAGAGAGACCAACCGGTTGTAGTTGTACAAAGCCGTATCTTCCAGCCCCTTGGCCATGACAGAGCCGGTGAATTGCTGCCAGCGCATGACGAAGCGCAGCCACTCCCTCTTGCGCTCCCTGGAGATCGTTCCCGATGCATCAAGAATGAGCACCCGTCTCAGGAACTCGAGCGCACGGGTATCTATCGAGGGCTCCTGCCGTCTCGCTTCGTGCACGGCGTGCTCCACGTATGCCCTGTCCCGCCGCCTTGCCCTCAGAGAGCGGGTATAGATCCGGTATACAGGCAGGCAGGCCGTCACCGCTTCAATGGCTCCAGAGAGAGCGTCCTGTGACAGGCCCCGGGCATCCGTGTCCTGCTGGGCCAGCCGGGCCAGGTACCACCCCAACCTCCTCACCTCCGCTGGGAATAGCTGGCCTATTACCTGCTTCTTCTTCCGGTACACCATGTCGGCAAACGTCTCCTCACAGCCAGTGACACGGGCATACGTAGCACTCAAAGCACGTGCGCCCTCCGGATGGACAAAGAGCGCGTTGAGCAGGTTCAGGAAATCGTAGCCCGTTGTACCGAAAACCGGCCACTGCCGCGGCAGAGGCTCGTCACCGCTCAGGACCTTCTCTACCACGACATAGAACCTGGGGCGCTTGCCGCTGGTCTCTCCCTCATCTCCGGCAACACGGCGTTGCAGACGGGCAAGGTATCCAGGCGGGTCGGCCAGGCCATCGATGTGGTCGATACGCAAGCCGGTGACCTTGCCTTCGTGGACGAGGCGCAGAATTGCTGCGTGGGTCGCCTCAAACACGTGGGGCTTTTCCACGCAGATGCCGATGAGGTCGCTCACGTCAAAGAAGCGCCTGTAGTTGATCTTCTCACGGCCAGTTTTCCAGAAAGCCAGTTGGTACACCTGCTGGTCCAGCAGCCGCTCAAGCAGACCAGGAGCAAAGGAGTCCCCTTTTTCCCCGTTGAACCGGGCGACATTGTCTGCTATGAAAGAGCTTGTCTCCGGTGAGCCTGCAACCAGGCGGGACAGGGCCCGCTTGATTGCCTCTCGCCTTCGGGGAAGCCTGGTGGTCTGCCGGGACTGCTGGGTGCTGGGGTCAGGGAGACGTCCGATATCTTCCATGAGCCGTTCGAACTGCCTCAGCGCAGCGTGGTCACCTCCAAGCATGCTCCGGAGGCCATCCAGGCCATACGACAAGACGAGGGGATAGGACTTGAGGTTCAGCGGCAGCCTCAGGTCATGGTAGCGCAGGAAGAGCCCCTGCTCGTCCAGGCCGAGCACGAGCTCACGGTCCTCCAGCACCTGGTGGTACGGCGCGCCAAGGATAGGCAGGAGCACCCTGCCTCGCAGCGTGCTTTCCGGTGGTTCCCACTCGATGTCGAAGAAGTCTGCATAGGGCGACGAGCAGCCATTCTCCAGCACATCCATCCACCACGGGTTGTCCGGGCTGGCGGCCATGTGGTTTGGGACAATGTCGAGGAGAAGTCCCATGCCATGCGCTTTGAGATCGGCCACCAGAGAATCGAAGTCCTCATCGGTCCCCAACTCCGCGTTCAGGCAAGCCGGGTCAATCACGTCGTAGCCGTGCAAGCTTCGGCGACGCGCCGCCAACACCGGGGAAGTATAGAGGTCGGAGATGCCCAGGTGATGCAAGTAGGGAAGCAACACCCGGACGTCTCCAAAGCGGAAACTCCGGTTCAACTGCACCCTGTAGGTGGCAATGGGCACTCGCAGACTGGCCATCTATGGGACACGCACAGAAAGCTGTTTCCCGAGAGCGAGGAACTGGCTGACCCACTCTGCTGCGGTGTCTTCTCCCTTCTCGGCCCTCGTCCGAAAATCGACGTAGCTGGTGGAGAGCATATCGTAGAACATGTTCTGCACCCGCCAGATATCCACGGGGTAGGGCATGGACTGCGCCAGCTCCGCCGTGGCGACCAGGTTTTGCAGGAGGGACGAATCGCTAGGGTCGGCAGCGAAGCTGCTCATCATTCGCTCCAGAGTGTGCCCGAGCACGTAGCTAAGCCCTTCAGCATCAAGCTCAGCCTCCCATGCTTTGGCCTCCTCGAGAAGATTGCGGATGCGGTCCACATCCGGAGCATCGCCGTCCACCTGCCTCCGAAGGTCAGTGTTCAGGATAAAAGAGACGGCAGCGTGGAACGCCCTGGGGGGCGGGTTGCCGATGTCGACCAGAAACCGCATCAGCGAGTAGTGGTGGTCGTACAACCGCCGGAAGACGGCTTCCACCTCCTCCATGGTCGACTCCAGAATGTGGCCCACCGCCTTGCGCTGTTCATCGCGGAAGAGAGACCGGAGGGAGTAGGCCGATGTCCCAAAGTGTTTGTCAAGGAGCCGGATCACCTGAGGCAGGTCTACCGCAGAGAAGGCCGCACCTACCTCCTGCACCATCGACTGGTACGCCTCCTCGCCCTGGTACTCACGGACGCCCGCGTTTATGGTGTGGTCGCCGAAATGAAGGACGCCAAAAGACAGCGAGGTGGACTCAGAGGTGATACCGGAAGTGAACACAGCCCGGCCCACTGCCAGTCGGGACCTGCCAGCCTGCTGGCTTTGATAGTCCTCAGCCTCCACGTCATAGCAGAAGAGCCTGGCCTGCTGGCCGTAGTCCTCAAACAGAGAACTGATGGCATAGTGGGCAGCGACCTTGGTCAGGTCCACCATGGCGGGCTTGACGAACCTCTCGTAGACGTGACGGCCGTCGCCAAAATCGGGGATGTTGCTCCTGGCAACCGCAAGCAGGTCCAGGAAATCTGGCTCGAAGGGCTCGCCAAACAGCTCCTCCGCTAGCTGGACCACCCGCCCGGCGTACCGGATGACCTGGACCGTCTCTATACGGGTGAGCTCATCAAAGAACCAGCCGCAACTGGTGTACATGAGCATGGCGTGGCGCTGAAGCTCGAGGAGCTTCAGCGCGGTGATGCGTTCGCTTTCACTGAGCTTGTGGGTGGTATGCTGGCCCAGGAACCGCTGGACGCTTTCCGGCGACCGGTCGAGGATCACCTCAATGTAATCGTTCCGAGCCGCCCATGGGTCCTTCAGCAGGCCGCCTGCCATTTCCTCATATTTCTGGGCCACCGTGTCGCGCAACCAGTCCAGTGCCTGCCGTAGCGGCGCACGCCATGCCTGATTCCAACCCGGCCTTGTGCCCCCGTTGCAGCCACAGTCGCTACGCCAGCGCTCCACACCGTGGGCACAACTCCATGACGTGTTCTCCGCGATCTCCACCTCGTAGGTAGGAGGGTGCTCTTCCAGGTACTCCGAGTAGTTGGTGACCCGGGCCATATTGTTCGTCTCGATATGGTGCAGGGCATAGGCCAACGCCATGTCGCCAAATCGGTGATGGTGTCCAAAGGTCTCCCCATCAGTGGCGATGTGGACGAGCTGCGGCCACTTGGGCGTTTCAGAGAACACGCTGACCAGGCGGCTGGCGAATTCCTCGCCGTTGGACAGCAGGCCCTCGAAGGCCACGGCCCGCGCCGTCGCCTCCTCATAGAAGAAAACGGCGAGGCTTCGTCCCGAAGTCAGGCGTACCTGGTAGGCCATGGTGGGATCGATCTGACCGTCGCTGACGTCCCGCCAGGCCCGTCCCCCGATTGGCCCAACCCGGCGGGCCTGATGAGGTGCCAGGATGGTGAAGCGCAGACCCAGCTCGGCCATTATGGTGAGGGTCTCGATATCTACCGCGGTCTCGGGGAGCCACATTCCCTCCGGTTTGCGTCCGAAGCGGTGCACAAAGTCCCGTATCCCCCACAGGATCTGCGTGTACTTGTCGCGCCTGTTGGCCAGTGGCAGGATCATGTGGTTATAGGCCTGGGCCAGGGCCGACCCGTGCCCGGAGAACATCTTCTGGCTTTCGCGGTCAGCCTGAAGAATAGCCTGATAGACTTCGGGGGCTCGGTACTCCATCCACGAGAGGAGCGTAGGGCCGAAGTTGAAGCTCATCCTGGCATAGTTGTTGACGACCTGTATGACCTGCCTCTCGTTGTCGAGAATGTGCGAGCCTGAGTTGGGCTCGTAGCATTCGGCGGTGATCCGCTCGTTCCAGTCGTGAAATGGGTAGGCCGAGTCCTGTAGCTCCAGGTATTCCAGCCACGGGTTCTCCCTTGGCGGCTGGTAGAAATGGCCGTGAATACAGATGTACCTCTCCATCTACCCTTTCTCCCGTCGCCCGTAGAGGGCGAACGCCTTCGGACCCAGAGTCACCTTCACCTCACCCTCCGATTGAAGCTTGTCATGCAGGGAGCTCCCGCCTCCCCGCCATTCAGGCCCGGCAGAGTCAAGTCTCTTGTACCACCGCCCTTGTGGGGCAGGAACACATACTGACGCCACCGCATCGCTGAAGTTGAACAACATCATGAGTTCATCCGCACCACTCCAGCGGCGAACGAACAGCACCTTCTCCTCCTCATAGCCTACCACCTCCAGATTGTCCTTGCTCAGGCGCGACAGCGCGGAGACATTCCTGCGGAGGCCAATCAGCTCCTTGTAGAAGGCCAGCAGCACAGCGCCCTGTCCCCGATGACGCCCCTGCCACTCCAGCCTGGCACGGCGAAACGTAGCTTCATCCTGGGGGTCAGGCGGCTCACCCTGCCATTTGAACGCAGCGAACTCCTCGCGGCGGCCCTGCCGCACCACCTCCACCAGATCGGGATCAGAGTGATCGACGAAGTACTGGAAGGGTGCCGTCTCGCCATACTCCTCGCCCATAAACAGTAGAGGGACGAAAGGCGAAAGGAGCACCACTGCAGCAGCAAGCTTGAGCCCCTCGAAAGAGACCAGTTGACCGAGACGCTCCCCGTTCATGCGGTTCCCCACCTGGTCGTGGTTCTGGGCAAAAACCACCAGCCTCTCCGCAGGAATGTCCCTGGAGGGCACGCCGTGCCGACGCTGGTGATACACGGAATATTCGCCCGTGTAGGCAAACCCTTCCCGAAACGCTTTGGCAAGCTGTGCCACTCTTCCGAAGTCCTGATAGTACCCGGTGCGCTCACCCGTCAGCAGCGCGTGAAGGCAATGGTGAAAGTCATCATTCCACAGGCCATCGAGCCCGCAACCGCCCTTGTCCGGCGGGCGTGCCAGGCGGGCGTCATTCAGGTCGCTTTCGCCGAAGAGGTAGACCCGGCGGCCCAACTGGTCAGCCCGCTCGTGCACGTTGGCCGCCAGCTCCTCGACAAACGTCCGGGGCGAGATATCTAGTATAGCGTGCAGGGCATCCAGGCGAAGACCGTCGATATGGTAGTCGGTGACCCAGTCGAGGGCATTCTCGATGAAGAAACGACGCACTTCATCACTGGCAGGGCCGTCGAAGTTGAGCGCTAGGCCCCAGGGGGTCCGATAGCGATCGGAGAAATACGGTCCGAAATCGCCGAGGTAGTTGCCTTCGGGGCCAAGGTGGTTGTAGACCACGTCCAGGATGAGAGCCAGCCCTTTCCGATGGCAGGCATTCACCAGCCGCTTGAGACCGGCAGGCCCTCCATAGGACTGTTGCACCGCGAAGGGGTAGACGCCGTCATAGCCCCAGTTCCGCCTGCCCGGGAACTGGGCCACCGGCATGATCTCCACCGCCGTAGCCCCTAGCTCCTTCAGCTCGTCCAGGCGCCCTATCACCGCATCAAAGGTGCCCTCATCGGTGAAGGCGCCAACGTGAATCTCGTAGATAACGTGGTCCTCCAGGCGAAGACCAGTCCAGTGGTGGTCATCCCACTCGAAGCGTCGGTCGACCACCTGCGACGGCCCATGGACGCCCTGCGGCTGGAAGCGGGAAGCCGGGTCGGGCCGCTCTTTGGCGCCATCCAGCCGATAGAGGTAAAGGGTGCCCGGTTCAACGTCCTCTGCTTTCACCTCGTGGTACCCCCGCCCGCTGCTCTGCATGGGAATGAAGCGCTCCTGTGGCCCCACAATGTGTACCTCCACTCCCTCAGCCAGCGGCGCCCACACGCAGAAATGACAGCGACCCTCGCCCAGGCAGGTAGCACCCAACCCCACCCCTGCATCCATAGCTATTCCATCCCGCTCTTGAAGAAGACGACGGCCAGCGGTGGCAAGGTGAGGTCGAGGGAGTACGGACGGCCGTGATGGCGAATGGGCTCGGCCTCCACCCCTCCCATATTACCCAGACCGCTACCGCCATATTCGCCTGCGTCGCTATTCAGCACTTCCACCCACCTGCCACCCCGTGGCACACCTACCCTGTAGCTCAGGCGGGGCACTGGGGTGAAGTTGCACACGATGAGAAAAATGTCATCGCCGGAGCGCCCCTTGCGAAGGAAACTGAGAACGCTGGTGTCAGCGTCGCTGCAATCGATCCACTCGAAGCCACCTGAGTCACAATCGAGCTCCTGTAAGGATGCCTCTCGCTGGTAGAGCCGGTTCAGGTCTTTCAGCCAGCCCTGGATCTGGGCGTGGCGCTCGTACTGAGTGAGGTGCCAGTCCAGGCTCTCGTCGTGGGCCCATTCGCGCCACTGCCCGAACTCGGCTCCCATGAAGAGGAGCTTCTTGCCCGGCTGGCCGTACATGTACCCCAGCAAGAGCCTGAGGTTCGCAAACTTCTGCCAGTCGTCGCCGGGCATCTTTCCCAGGAGCGAACCCTTGCCGTGCACCACCTCGTCGTGGGATAGCGGCAGGACGAAGTTTTCGTAGAAAGCGTAGACCATGCGAAAGGTGAGCTGGTTATGGTGGTATTTCCTAAAGACGGGTTCCTTGGCTATGTACTCGAGCGTGTCATGCATCCAGCCCATATCCCACTTCAGACCGAAGCCCAGCCCGCCCACGTAGGTGGGCCGCGACACCATGGGCCAGGCCGTGGATTCCTCGGCGATGGTCTGCACGTCGGGATAGTGCCGGTACACCTCCTCGTTGAAACGTCTCAGGAAAGAAATGGCCTCCAGGTTCTCATTGCCTCCATACCGGTTCGGTATCCACTCCCCCTCCCGGCGCGAGTAGTCCAGGTAGAGCATGGAGGCTACCGCGTCCACCCGGAGCCCGTCCACGTGATACCTGTCCAGCCAGAAGAGGGCGCTGCTGATGAGGAAGCTGCGCACCTCGTTCCGGCCATAGTTGAAGATGAAGCTGCCCCAGTCAGGATGAAAGCCCTTCCTTGAGTCAGCGTGCTCGTACAAGTGTGTGCCATCGAAATAGCCCAGTCCATGCTCGTCGGAGGGGAAATGCGAAGGCACCCAGTCCAGGATCACCCCTATGCCCTGCTGGTGCAGGTGGTCAACGAAGTACATGAAGTCCTGCGGCGATCCGTACCGGCTGGTGGGTGCAAAGTAACCAAGGGTCTGGTAGCCCCAGGAGCCGTAGAAAGGGTGCTCCATAACGGGCAGCAACTCCACGTGGGTGAATCCCATTTTCTGGACGTGCTCCGCCAGCCTCGGCGCCATCTCCCGATAGGTCAGCGGGCGGTGTCCTTCCTCAGGGGCCCGCATCCAGGAGCCGAGGTGCACCTCATATATGGCCATAGCGCTGTCCAGTGCATTGCGGCGCCTCCTGTCCTGCATCCACCCCTGGTCACCCCATGCATATTCCAGGTCACAAACGACCGAAGCTGTCCCGGGTGGCACTTCGCTCCAGAAGGCAAAGGGGTCGGCCTTGTCCACCCGGTACCCGTGGTAGCGGGAGACTACATGGTACTTGTAGACGTCGCCAGAGCCCACCCCAGGGACGAAACCTTCCCAGATACCTGACAGGTCCCGGCTACGCAAAGGGTGGCTCACCTTGCTCCAACCGTTGAACGCGCCCATGACGAACACCTGCTTCGCATCCGGGGCCCAGACGGCAAAATAGGTCCCGGCGACGCCGTCCACCGCCATGGTGTGTGCACCCAGTCTCTCGTACAGCCGGAAGTGGTTTCCCTCGTTGAAGAGGTAGACATCCTGGTCCGTCAGCCGGCTGACGTCATAGCGCACCTTTGCGGGCGCCTCATCTCGAGGGGCCTGCCGTTTCCCCTTGGTTTCTTTCTGCGTCATGGTTACTTCCTACCGCTGCTTCGATATCTTCTTATCTCGCCCAACAACCGGTTGACCTGCGGCAAGCGGCGCATCTCCTCCAGCGAGTAGCGGGCCCTGTGGCGCCAGTTGCCAAAGTCGTCCCCGGTGCCGGGCACATTCTGTGGCTGCGTCTCCAGCCAGAGGTCTTCCAGGTTGGCCAGTACCAGGCGTGCTGGGCTGGCGCTCAGAAAGGCGATGGTGGCCTGGAGCACCGTGCCAGGATCGGTTGACGGCCCTGACAAGAAACCCGCGCCTCGCAGGAAGGCAACCAGGGCTTTCTTAGAAGCCTCGCGCCGCATGGTCTCCTCCTGGACACCGCGCTCGTCAAGCAATCCCAACTCCTGCCGCTCCTTGATATCGAGCCCCTGCCAGAAACCGGCAAAGGTGGGCATGTCGTGCGTGTTGATGCTGGCCACCGAGTCGCGCGGCGGTCTCCCGAGCGCCTGGTCGGCCTCGGTAGCAAGCTCGTACTGAACGACGTACATCCGGTGCACATCGTGCTCCCTCAATGTCCGATTAATGCGTACCGGGACAGTACCCAGGTTCTCACCTACCGGAATACACCTGTATCTGTGAGATTCAAGACTCAGGATAGCATACAGCTCATCGGCCGGGTAGCGAACGTACACGCCGTCGCCTGGTTGGCAGCCCTGAGGTATCCAGAAAAGGCGATGAAAGCCCATAACGTGGTCGATCCGCAGTATCCCACCGTGCTGCAGATGGTGCCGAAGACAGGCCAGGTAGTACCCGTACCCCTGCTCCCGAAGCCTCTCGGGGTGGAGAGGCGGCGTATGCCAGTCCTGGCCCCTGACGAAGACTGTATCCGGCGGCGCACCGGCGGTCACGCCCAGAGCAAACACGCCCTGCTGGCTCCACGCATCGTACCCATCAGGATCAACGCCCAGCGGCAGGTCGAGGTAGAACTGTACCTGCTTCCCAGCAGCGCTCCGGAAAAGGGCCTCCATCTGCTCATGGGCCAGCCACTGAGCGTAGAGGTGGTAGCGCCTGGCTTCCTCGTCGTAGTCACCCTCCTTCAGTGCCCCGCCCCGCAGTGGCTGCGGCCACGAGCGCCAGGGTGCCCGCTGCTTTTCACAGGCAGCCCGAAAGCGGGCATATTCCTCAACCATCGGATGTGACTCGGCAAATGCTTGCAGAGCACGCTGGCGTGGGGAGGGCTCTGCGAAGACGCACCGGGCCAGCTCTTCCAGCACCCGCCGCTTCATTGACATCAGGCCGGCGTAGTTCATCAGCGGCGCGCGGCGCAGCAAGTCCAGCTCCCTCTGGAACTCGTCTGACGCCAGGAGCGCCTGCGCCGGGCCGCATGTCCGCAGCTCCGGAGCAGCCGTGACATCGATGTAGAGATCACTCCACATGAGGCGGCTCACCGGCGCATAGGGGCAACTCTGCTGCGGGAAGGTGGGCAGCAGGGGAAGCGTGGCTACGACGCCTCCCCCCTCCTGGCCGACCCACGCCGCCAGTGCCTCCAGGTCTGTCAGATCACCGCTCTGCCAGCTTCTCTGACCGTGCAGAGCGTAAAGAGGCAAAAACACACCCCAGGCTCGGCCGCCCTCACCCTCGGGCGGCCTGTAGGCCCTGTAAGGGGCCGCGATGACCAGGCTTTCCACGATCCGTCCAGCCACCTCCAGCTCCAGCCGGTGATAGCCATTGGGGAGCCTCTCCGCCAGATCGAGAGCCCTGACCTGGTAGCGCCTGCCCTCCACCTTCGACTCCCACAGCAGGGGCAGGTCGACGCCACGCCACTGCCACACGCGGCGCTCGCCGGTGTCCAGAGTCAACTGGCCTGCCATGGGAACATCAGCCAGATTGGCAGGCAACCGCAACTCGATCAGTGGCGGCTGGCCGTTCCAGGCCACGATCACTGGCTCGACGGGCCGCTCCCAAGCAGCCTGCCGCCTTTCCCGCAAAGCCTGGGGCACATCTTCGACGCGAGCAACTGGCGCACCCAGCGATTGGAGCACTGCCAGGAGCACCTCCACAGAGGCCGTCTGCCTCTGCCGGTTCACATCGTAGTAGGCCGTTTGTACGCCGTACTCGTGGGCCAGCCGCTGGAGCATGCCGATGCCAGATGACCTCATCTATCCTCCTCCAGCAGTTGCAGGACTCCTTCGATCGGTACCTTCAGCCAGTCCGGTCGATTGTTGAGCTCGTAGCTCAGCTCATACATGGCCTTGTCCAGGAGATAGGCGTCAAGCAGCACCTTGAACTCCTCGGGGTCCTGGGGCAGCAAGGGAGAGTCCTCGGCCACCTCCAGGTACGCTTTGAGGAAGGTAGCCGAGACCCAGAGGTACCAGTAGCGGGCCCACTCCTCCAGCAGGGGCATATCCTCTACACGGATCACGGTGGGTGCCTGCCCGAGGAGGGCAGCATGGGCGGCGTAGTGAAACGAGCGGATCATGCTGGCCACGTCCCTCAAGGGTGAGCGCTTCAGACGGCGCTCGGAAACCGGCCGTGCCGGCTCCCCCTCGAAG
>QMOF01000030.1 GCA_003650185.1 Chloroflexota bacterium
AACAGTTGAAGAAATGGAACCGAAAATGGAAGCTCGCACTCATCGAGAATTCGAATCCGCAATGGCAGGATTTGTACCACGAAGTAACGGGCTCTCTGGATTCCGCATCAAGTGCGGAATGACACGTAAACTGTCATTCCCGCGCAGGCGGGAATCCAGCGGGGTGAGGTGGTAACCGGGCTCCCGATCGGAGTCGGGAACGACATGTACGAGAGAATGGCGGAATGACATCTAAGGTTGTCATCCCCATGAATGGGTGGCACCGGCGAAGCCGCAGGCTTGCCGCTGCCCTCATCATGGTCATTGCCAGAAACGGCGCCGCGATGTACAGGTAGCCAGGTCGGTCAACTGAAGACAATATATAGTCCCCACACAAGCGGGTGCTTGTGGACGGCACTTGAAGCTTTGCCCTGACAGGCACGGGCAAGCCGTGGTCAGTATCGCGCTTGAAGGGAAATAGCGCACCCCAAGAGGCTGCCCGTGAGAATGTCTAAGATCGACGGCTTTGCCCGTGCCACCCGTCGCCTGCCCTCTGCGACTTGAGGTCAGGAAAGGAGCGCGTGTATAATGCAGCCAGGCATGCGCCTGGTGGTAGTCCAAGCAGAACGGCTATGACAAAAGCAGGTAGACTTCGGAGGCAATGATGAATAGGGACGGTCGTGAAGCCGGAGGCACCTAAGCTGTGAAGGCTGTACTGCTCATCGGTGGAGAGGGTACCCGTCTGCGACCGCTGACGTGCAATACGGTCAAAGCTATGGTGCCCATACTGAACAGGCCTTTCCTGGAGCACGTGATCGCCTATTTGAAGAGCCATGGCGTGGACGACATAGTCCTGGCCCTTTGTTATCTTCCTGACCATGTCCAGAGCTACTTTGGGGATGGGAGCAAGCATGGGGTGAGACTGACCTACGCAGTGGAAGACTCGCCTCGGGGCACGGCTGGTGCAGTGAAGAACGTAGAGGGCTATCTGGACGATGTATTCCTGGTCTTCAACGGCGACATTCTAACCGACATTGATCTCACGGCAATGATGGCGTTCCATAGGGCCAGGAAGGCGAACGTGACCATAGCTCTTACGCCGGTGGAGGACCCCAGCGCATATGGGGTGGTTGAGACCGAGGCGGACGGCAGGGTGAGGCGCTTTGTGGAAAAGCCGCCGCGTGAAGAGGCGACTACGAACCTGATCAACGCGGGCGTCTATATCCTGGATAGCGATGTGCTGCCACATATCCCAGCCAACGAGCGCTACATGTTCGAGCATGACCTGTATCCAAAGCTCCTGGCCCGGGGAGTGCCTGTTTACGGCTTTCCGTCTGAAGGGTACTGGATAGACATCGGCACTCCTGAGAAGTACCTGCAGTTGCACTGTGATCTGCTTCAGGGGAAGGGGGTTACAGCGCTGCATAGCGCAGCCCGCCCCAGCGATCCGGCCTCTGTAGCCCGTGGGGGGTGGGTCCACCCTACGGCCAGGGTAGAAGGCCCGGTCGTACTGGGACATGGGTGCCACATCGGTCCCGCTGCCTACCTCAAGGGGCCGGTCGTCCTCGGGGAGGATTGCATCATTCTCGAAGGGGCGGCTATCGAGGGGAGCGTGCTATGGCATCACGTTCGCGTGGGTAGGCAGGCTGTCCTTCGGCACTGTATAGTGGGCGATAGCACCTCCATAGGTGACGGCAGCCAGCTTGACACCGGGTCGGTTGTTGGCGACCACGTGGTAATCAGCCCAGGCAGCTACCTGGCCCCCGGGACCAGGCTGGGAGATGTGTCGCAAGAGGAGCCTACTCCCCCTCCAGCAGGGCCACCCCGAGCGCGCCAGGACCCAGGTGGGTCCCCATGACCGAGCCGATGGTGCAGACGTAGATGTGCTCCCTGGGGAAGATCGAGCCAAGGTCTTCTCTGAGAGCCAACGCCTCGTCCAGTGTGGTGGCGTGCTCCACTGCCATAGCCTCGATTCTCTTGTAACTGCTTGCGAACCGGCGCAGGTGCTCTATGGCTTTTGCCCGTGTTCGCTCCCTGGTGACTGGTGTGGCGATGCCGTCCTTCAAGGTAAGGATTGGTTTGAGATTCAGCAGATTGCCGACGAATGCCTGCGCCGCACCGATGCGTCCCCCCCTTCTGACATACTCGAGGGTATCGAAGGCCATGCGAATGCGTATCCTGGAAGCGGCGCTTTGTGCCACGGCGATGACTTGGTCCAGTTGGCTTCCCTTCTGGGCCTCCTTGGCAGCTGCGATGACCACCAGCCCCAGGCCCATCACCACAAGCCGGGAGTCGATGACCTCGACACGGCATCGACCGGCTTTCATGTATTCCTTGCCTTTTGAGGCGGCCTCGAACGTGGCACTCAGCTCAGACGAGAGCATGATGGCCAGGATTTCGTCGGTTTCCTCAGCCAGTGTGTCGTATATTTGGGCGAACTCGCCCGGGGAGATGGTGGAGGTAGTGGGCAGGGTCTTGTTGGCCGTCAGTCTTCGGTAGAACTCTGCGCCGGTGAGGTCGACCCCGTCGCGATAGACCTGGTCGCCGAAATGAACGTAGAGTGGCACCACGTGAATGCCGAGCTCACTGGCCACCTCTGGAGGGATATCCGAGGTACTGTCGGTAATGATCTTGACGCTCATTTTCCTCCCTGGGCCCCCTTCGCTCTGGGACCGAGACATTATACTTACTCCCTCGTGGAAAGCACAACAAGATGGATGCTCCCCAGGCTGTTCCATATGTAATGGAGGTTGTCTTCCTACTCCCTTGTGGCAGGGACAATGGGGCGCTTGGCCAAAGCCTTGGTCTGGGTGTGGAATGGCCTGTGTCAGTGGGTGACCAGGTGGGCTGTGTCATTCAGGGTGCAAAGCCTGCAGTTGCCGTCTGAGACTACCACAATTGTGAGAGAGGCGTTGTCGACCTGAAGGCGGCGGTAGATAGCGGTGCTCACATCAAGGCAGTAAGCCACCAGGAGCCTGATCACCACGTCGTGGGTGACCGCGGTCACCTGAGAGCCTTGATTGGCTTCAACTATTTGCTTGAAGGCTGCCACTGCCCTCTCACGGACCTGCGCCAGGCTCTCGCCGCCGGGCATCTGGATACCTGAAGGGTCGCGTCTCCACATGCGCCACAGCTCGGGGTAGCTCGCTGCGATCTCGTGGGCGAACAGGCCCTCCCAGGCACCAAGCCTCATTTCTCCCAGTCCTTCAACCGTTTCAACAGGTAGAGAATGCGCCGAGGCAACTATCCTGGCCGTGCTGAGGGCTCTTCTCAGGGGGCTGCTGTATATGGCGGCTATTGGCAGGCGACTCAGCCGCTGTGAGAGCCTGTGTGCCTGCCATTGGCCCTGGTCGCTCAACTCATCGTCTATCGTCCAACCCATGTACTGACGTGTGACGTTGGACGGGGTTTGAGCGTGTCTCACCAGCAAGAGGGTGGTATTCATGCTAGACATTGAACAGGAACGTGATCACATCGCCATCCTGGACAATGTAGTCCTTGCCTTCCAGGCGGAGCAGGCCGTGCTTTCGCGCATCGGCCAGGCTACCCGATCTCTGGAGGTCGGGGTAGGAGATGACCTCAGCACGGATGAAACCGCGCTCCATGTCGGAGTGTATCTTGCCGGCTGCCTTGGCGGCAGGGGTGCCTGTGGCGACCGTCCATGCTTTCACCTCGCCGGAGGCAATGGTGAAGAAGGTGACCAGTCCCAGAAGCTGCTGGGACAATCTGAGTATGCGTTCAGTGGCTGGCTCTCCGGCGCCCATTGCCGAGCGGAACTCGGCTGCCTCGTCCTGGCCTAACTCGCTCAGTTCAGCCTCGAGCTTGGCGCAGAGAGCTGCCGCCGTAGCTTCCGGGTAGCTGGACTTGAGCTCAGCCTCAAGACGGGGACCTTCTCCGATCTGGTCCTCCCCAATGTTCAGCACCTGAAGCATGGGCTTCATGGTAAGGAACTGGTAGCTCTGTATGAGCCTCGTCTCTTCCGTGGTGAGAGCCTGCTGCCTGACTGGCACGTCCTTCTCCAACTCCGAGCCTATCCGCGACAGCAGTGCCTGCTCGTGCAGCAGCGCATCCCGCTCGCCGCCTTTGGCTCCCTTGAGAGAGTCGTTCACCCTGGCCAGTCTGCGCTCGATGATGGCCATGTCGGAGAAGGCCAGCTCCATGTTCATGCTGTCGACATCTCGAGCCGGGTCCACGCTGCCATCGGGGTGGGGAATGCTCGCATCGACGAAAGCACGCACCACATGGATGAAGGCGTCTGCCTTCCCCAGGTGGACCAGTGCCTCACCGCCGATTTCCTTCCCCTTCTCCTTGGGGATGGCCACATCGACGTACTTGACTTCAGCGTTGACTGTCCTCTTTGGCTTGAAGATAGCCGTCAGGCCGTCAAGCCGGGGGTCTGGTACCTTGGCCACGCCGACGTTGGGCTCGGCCCGCGTCGGCGCGAAGGGGTCAGTCGGCGCCTTAGCTCCGGTCAGGCAGTTAAACAGTGTGGTCTTACCACTCTTGGGAAGTCCGATAATGGCGATTTCCACGGTGCGTGTCTGTTATCAGGGTCGGCCGTTGTCAAGTGCCTCTCCTAATATAGCACCCGGCAGCCAGGGTGTGCCAGCGTCGATCGCTATGTGCGGGGTGAGCGAGGTGATTGTTTCTTGTCACCAGATGACCCCTGTGCTAGCATGGGTGCCGACGCAGCGGCCTGGCTTAGAGGTATGTCAGGCGGCTATACACCCAGCAGTGTCGGTAGGAAGCTGTGTAGGCGGTATGACCAGCCCGGTAGCCTCGGTGATAGTCGTGACCTACAATAGCGGCAATGATATAGAGGCGTGCCTGCGCTCGGTGCTGGCTCAGGAGTTACCGGGCTTTGAAGTGATAGTGGTGGACAACAGGTCAGTGGATGATACGGTCCAGGTGGTGAAGGCGGGTTTCCCCTCCGTGACCGTAATTGAAAATGAGGGCAACTGGGGGGTTGCCAGGGGGTGGAACGTCGGCATCAGGGTGTCCCACGGGAAATATGTTGTGCTGCTGAATCCCGATACCGTGACCTGCGAACGGTGGCTGGTCGAGCTGGTCAGGGTCATGGAAGAGGACGAGAGCGTAGGCGCGTGTCAGTCAAGAGTGCTATTGCATGATAAGCCCGACACCATCAACACCGAGGGGAACGAGATCAATTACCTGGGGTTCACCTGGTGCAGGAACTACGGGGAGAAGGCAGATGGGAGAGTGGACGTGCACGAGGTACCGGCGTTCTCCGGCTGTTCTACCATAGTAAGGCGCGATCTGCTGGCCGAGGTCGGCCTGGCGGACGAAGACTTTTTTATGTACCTTGAGGACACTGACCTGAGCCTGAGGGTGCGCCGGAGGGGCTACCGGGTCGTGTGCAATCCCGCTTCGGTGGTGTACCACAGGTACAGGTTCGAACGCGGAAAGAAGAAGCTGCACTACCTGGAGAGAAACCGGCTGATGCTGCTACTGAAGCACTATGATGTGACCGGGCTGGTCAAGATAGTGCCTGTGTTCCTGGTCATGGAGGTGGGGCTGGTGTTTCTGTCCCTGTTTCAGGGGTGGTTCAAGGACAAGCTGTTATCCTATTTGTGGGTGGCCAGGAGGTTGAGGGCAATCTGGGCCAAGAGAGGCACCATCGGCCACAAAAAGGGTGACCAGAAGGGCCTGTTCGCCATAATGAGCCCGACGATAACCTTCGAAGAGATACAGAACCCATTGCTCTCAAAGGTGGTCAACCCGGTGCTGGCTGCTTACTACAGGCTGGTGCTGTCATAGATGAAGGTCTGCCTGGTCTGCTCGCACGGAGGGCACCTGAGCGAGATGCTCAGGCTGATGGAGGCGTTTGAGGGGCATGAAGCCTTCTTCATCACCTACGACTCAATCAGGACGCGGCAGCTACAGCGTAGGTACTTGCTTCACAATATCGGCAAGAGCCCGTGGCGCATGCTGCGTGCGGCCATCGCCACTCTCAGAATTCTGCGCAGGGAGAGGCCCGAAGTCATCGTCTCCACCGGTTCCGAGATTGCCATACCCGCCTTTTACATAGCCAGACTTTTCCGCATGAAGACCATATTCATCGAAAGCTGGACCAGGGTGGTGCAACCCACCGGCACGGGAAGGATAGTGTATCCGGTCTCAGACGTCTTTCTGGTGCAGTGGGAGGCTTTGCTCAGCAGGTATGGCAAGAAAGCCCGCTACGAGGGAGCTATCGTATGATCTTTGTAACGGTGGGTATGCACACCCAGGGTTTTGACCGCCTGCTGAAGAAAATGGACGAGATCGCTGGCACAATCGATGAGGAGGTCGTGATACAGACCGGCGGGAGCAGCTACATCCCCCGAAATGCAAAGCACTTTGACTTCGTGACCGAGAGCGAGTTCCGGGAGCTGTGCCGGAAGGCCAGGGTAGTGGTGACGCACGGGGCGATGACAATCGTTGACGCTCTTGAGCAGGGAACGCCGGTGATTGCCGTCCCCAGGCTAAGGCAACACGGAGAGGTCATCGACGACCATCAGCTCTACCTGGCCCAGGAGCTGGCAAAGCAGGGGAAGGTGGAGGCAGTGACCGACGTGGAGGGGCTTGCCGAAGCCCTGGCGCGAGTGGGTTCCGGAACGGTGGCTCTGGTGAAGGACAGGCGCCTGGTGGAGGCCCTGAAGCGGCTTCTGGAGGAGATTGGTTACGGGTGGGGTGGTGAGGGGAAGCGAGTGCGCCGCGCATGGCCCTCGAGGGTGAAAATCCGAATGGCAGGTTGGGTGAGCAGACGGTACGGGGCGAGTTGAGGACATATGTGTAAGCAGGATCAAAGCGCAAGATACAGGCGCGCCTCGCTGGTCCTTTTCTCAGTAGCGGTCATCCTGGGGGCGGTCTCCATCTACACCGCCAGTCTGGACATAGGAGCGTATGGTCTGATACATAGCCTGTCCCCTGCCTATTTCGTGGCCCTCTTTCTGCTGACGGTCTCTTTCCTTGTCCAGGTGAGGTTCAACGAGGGCGGCACCGGGTTGATAGCCCTGCACCTGGTGGCCATGATCGTTTTCCTCTACTTCGTGGCCGCACCCATCGAGGGGACTCCCCGGTTTCCCTATGCCTATCACGCTTACGGCCATACGGAGTACATTGTGCGAAATGGCGAGGTCAACACCGCCATCCTCACCTATCAGTACTGGCCGGGGCAGCAGTACCTGGGGGCGATGCTGGTCAATGTAGGTGGTCTGGGCCCACTGGCCCTTCTGACAGGCTACCCCATTGCGCTCCAGCTAATATCGCTGCCGCTGCTCTATTCGATACTGAGGACGGTGACCGAAGATCGGAAGGTAGTCTGGGTGGCCATCTGGGTGTATTTCGTGGCAGGCTGGGTGAACCAGGCATACTACACGTCAGCAGCTCACGGGTATTTCTTCTTTCTGATGGTCATTCTGGCAGCGCTTGTGTGGGCCATCCGGCAGGGCGAGAGACGCCTGGCTCAGAGGGTGCCTTTGCTGGTCATCGTCGTTTTGCTCTCTGCGGCCCTTGTGATAGGTCACATGCTTTCCTCTCTGGCGGCGCTGTTCTGCCTGGTGGTGGTCTACGTTTTGTTCAAGGTCAAGGGGGTGTTGCGGTTCAGGGGACCTCAGAGCATCAGCGCCGTCATGCCTGGACTGCTGGTGGCTATGATTGCGCTGTGGCTGTTCAACCCGCTTGGTGGTTTTCTCTCGGGAACCCCGGTGGAGGTGCCTGGGGGCGGTGGGACAACCGTGACCGAGAACAAAGGTGGTGTGGGGGGACTGTTTGACTTCGAGTCGAACATCAGATCGGCTTACGAGTCTGCCATCAGTTCGAGCTTTGAGCTGGGCGAGCAGCACACGAGGGTGATGTATATCAAGGTAGGCTTGACGGCATTCTTCTGTAGCCTCCCCATTCTCGGCTTCCTGCTGATAGTAGCCAGGCGGAGGGTCTCCCTGAACTTCTTGGTGGTGCTGGGGCTGCTGCTGGGGGTCGGCGTCATCCCGTTCGTGCTAGGTGGCTATAGCGGGGAGATACTGTCTCGCGTTCTGGGGTATGGACTGCTGTTCCTGGGATTGCTTGCGGCGTACAACGCGAAACACAGGGTGCTGTCGGTACTGCTCATTGCCTTCCTGGTGGTGTGTCCCGTGCTGTTTGTGGCATCGGCCTACGGCAATGAGAAGTTTGACTACGTGTCGCCTGCTGAGATCAAGGGGGTGCAGTTTTTCTATGAGCATGCTCCCTCTGATGCCACGGTGTACAGCCTGACCAAGCGTATATGGGACTTCAAATACATAGAGCGAGGCTACTGGCGAGAGCTGGACGTAGACTCCATAGGCGGTGCTGACAGTGCGCCGCCTGGTGATGACACCAGGCCGGAGTATGTCCTGTTGGGCGAAAGGGACATAGAAGGCCGGACGTTTCTGTATGGGAGCGTAGACAAAGAGCGACTGACTAGCGTGGCCACGTCCTCGTCCTACTGGAAGGTCTACTCCGGTGGGGGCTTTGATCTCTTCTATTATGTGAGGGAGCCTTAAATGCCGGTCGGCGGGCGGCGCTACCCGTGGGTGCATGTGCAGGGGCTTTCACGCTGGGTTGAAATCGGGTAGCATGGAGGGCGGGCCGGGGGAGGATGGTGTTGAGTTGCCCTGAGGAAATGGATCAGCCGGTTCAGTCGAGCATCTCTTCACGTGTGGCCCTGTTGCGCAAGAGAAGTTGGGCGCTCTGTCGCGTGATGTGGGATCTGGGCTGCCTCTTGAGGCAGCCCAGCGAGGCGCGACGGTTCATTAACTACGTGGGGCAGTTCCGCCAGGGAAGATGCCTGCTTGAGGAGGTGGAGCCGGAGAACCTGTTCCCGGGTGTCTGGGAGGCCCCGGTCACTCTCCGAAACGCGAACCTGGGAGATGGCAACGTCGACTTGCTGGAGCTCTATTTGCTCTCGGCCGTGGTGTCGCGAATTGCGAAGCCGACAGTGTTTGAAATAGGCACTTTCGACGGCCTGACCACCCTGCACCTGGCTATGAACTCGGATGCGGAGGCGAGGATACTGACGCTGGACCTGCCACGGTCGCAAATGGAGGATACCAGGTTTCCCCTGTCAGAGTGTGACAGGAAGTACGTTGACAAACCTGAGGTGGGGGTGAAGTACAGGGGCTCGGCTGTAGAGCATAAGATAACTCAGCTATACGGTGACTCTGCTGTGTTTGACTACGCCCAGTTCGAGGGTCAGGTAGACATGGTTTTCATTGATGGGAGTCACCAGTACGAGTACGTCATGGAGGACTCGCGTAATGCCTTCAGAATGCTGAAGAGGACAGGCGGTGTGGTTCTTTGGCACGACTACTCGGCCTGGGAAGGGGTGACGAAAGCGGTTGATGAACTGTCTGCCGAGAGGCCGCTTCGCCGTATCAAGGGTACCACGCTTGCTGTTTTTGTATCGTGACCAAGGAGACGGTGTCTCTGATGTGCTCTTGTAGTAGCAGCGGCCAGGGCCCTCCGTTTGTGGAAGATGAGAAGGAAGCGCCGGGCAGCGGGTGTCATGGGCCGCACCGACGCGGACGGGCTACTGTGTCACGTCGACCCAGAGGTGCAGAGTCCGGCATGGCTGAGTCTCGTTGTTCCTGAATAGCCAGAACTCTACTTTTCTATCTTCGCCGGGCTGCTCGATGGCGAACACCGCCTCTTGCTCCCATTCCTCGTCGTGGTAAAGCTCTATTGGGCCTATAACGGCACACTGTTCCTCTGTGTCCTGTCCCTTGTCAACCCATATCTCCACTCGGTAGCTGGTACTGCTGTGCTCCTGGCAGACTATGCCCAGGGCAGCGCTTGCTTCCTCGCCTACCGTCAGAGTCTCAGGGTACTCCTGCATCTGGCCTTGTGGCCCGAGGATGTAGAACTCGGTGAATCTCTGCTCGGAGGCTGGGATGGCAAGCCGATAGGCAATGAGTCCAGCAGCCGTCACCAGTGATAGGGCGACCAGCAGGTACAGCAGCCTGTCAATAGGTCGACCCTTCCGCCATGCAGGCACCGCAACGTGGACGTGAAGTATCCAGCGCTCTTCCTGTGGCAGGTGGCCGCGCCGGTAGAGGGCCACCGCCGACGCGGCAATGACCAGAATGGTGATAGCTGCCACGCTGGGCCAGAGCCTGACGCCCCACGTGTAGTTCAGCAGCAGCCCGACGAGTGAAGCAAGTGCGATGCTTAGCCCAAAGGTCAGCGCGAGCCTCTCGCTTCCCCGCAGGTCGCTCTTTCGGGGGAACAGCGCCGTCGTCAAGCTGTATCCAGGACAAAGGAGCAAGAAGAGCAGCCCGAGAATGATACGCAGCAGGTTGGATGGGACTAAGGCCACTGCGCAGATGAATGCGGCAGTTAGAACAACCACGGCTGTGAACTCGGTGCCGGCTCTTATCCGCAGGTCCACCTTGGCTCCAGTGTCTGGCTCAGGGTTTCGGGTGACAGTATAAGAAGGGCACGACTGCAAAGGCAAATCAGCCAGACCATACCTGTTGACGCGTCTGTAACCACAGTGTAAGATGGCGTCGAATTTGCCAGGCCACTTGAGCCTGAGAGCGAGAGGCCTCGTTGTACTCGGACACGTGGCTTTCTGTGGGATGGGTTCACCGTGGAGATGTCGGTAGTCGTCTGTGCCAGAAATGCGGGCAAGACCATCAGGGAGTGCCTGGAATCCGTCAGGCGAAGCTGTCCGGCTGAGATAATCGTTATCGATGGCAATTCAACAGACGACACCGCAACCGTTGCCCGGGAATATACAGACAAGGTGTTCTCCGACGAGGGAAGAGGGATAGCCTACGCCCGGCAACTGGGGGCCGAGAAGGCCACGGGCGGCTACGTATGTTACGTTGACTCAGATGTGGTGTTGCCTGAGGGAACACTACCTCTGATGGCGCGGGAGATGGAGAGCCACGGCTATGCCGGGATCCACGCTCAGGTATTGAGCACGGAGAACGGCACGTACTGGCAGTGGGCGGAGGACCAACATTTCCGGATGAGGTTCAACAAGGAAGGTGAACGTGAGGTGCTGGGGGCCATAACGGTCATGTACAGGAGGAATACCATCCTGAGGTACCAGTTTGACCCCGCATTCTCCTTCTTCGGTGCGCCGGAGGACGGAGACTTTTGCCACAGGTTGAGGAAGGACGGCCATCGGCTGGGGATATCCTCGGCCGTGGTCTATCATCAGCACAGGGCCAGTGCCAGGGAGTTCGTCAGGCAGCGCATGTGCTATGGAAAAGGAAGTGCCCAGGCGTTCTGGAAGCACCGGTCGGTGAAGCATCTCGCCGGGCCGTTGCTCATGGTACCGTTCGGCATCCTTGTCTGCTTCAGGACGAGAAGCTTGAGGATGCTGCCTTACTACCTGGTGTGGTCGGTCTCGGGCAATATCGGTCTGGTGAGCCGATTGTGTCAACTTGTGGGCCAGAGGTTGATGCCTGGTGCACTACGGCGGCGCGCCACGGCCCTATGAGGATGCAGACCGGACGGGAGGGGTGGTCTTCGCCAATGGAGCAGATATGTCCAGCAAAGTCCTGGTGATCGGCCTGGACGGGGCCACGTTTGACCTGGTAGGCCCGTGGGTAGCTGCGGGAAAGCTCCCCTCGCTCGGTGGGCTGATGGCGGACGGCGTCTGGGGCACACTGAAGTCTGTTGTCCCGTCGATATCAGCTCCAGCCTGGGTGTCGTTCATGACCGGAAAGAACCCCGGGAAGCACGGTGTGCTGGACTTCGTTACCCGCTCCGCCTCCGGAGATGGCCGACCTCGCCTTGTTTCTTCTCTCTCCTTCCCTGACAAGACGCTCTGGGAGGTACTCGGTTCACACGGAAGGACGGTGGGAGTTGTCAATGTACCGGTCACCTATCCGCCCAAGAAGGTCAATGGCTTCCTCATATCCTGTTTCATGACGCCGCCGTCGGCGAAGGTGTTCACTTACCCTGAGGAGCTGGCGCGGGCGATACCAGACTACAGGATCGACACCCGTTTTGCGCTGGCACGGCACCAGGACGGGAGGGGTTACGAGAGCAAGCGCGAGCTGTTGCGTGAGCAGTACGACATCACCCGGAAGCGGGCATCAGTAGTGCTGAGACTGCTGGATGCCTGGCCGGTAGACTTCTTCATGGTGGTTTTCAAGGGAACGGACAACATGCAGCACTACTTCTGGGACCGGAGGGACATTCTTCTTGACTACTACCGTACACTGGACGACATTGTGGGCGAGATTGTGGCCAGGGGTGGCAGTGCTGCGGACGTTTTCATCATCTCTGACCACGGCTTCGGGCCCCGGGGCAGCAAGGAGTTCTATACGAACGCCTGGCTCGAAGGGTTAGGCTTGCTCCGGACCCGGAGGAGTGTGGGGAGCCGTCTTCGGCAAAGTGCCCAACGGTTAGCCTTGAACGTCAACCGCAAGATGGAGCTGGGCAGAAGGCTGCCCGCTGCGGTTTCTGGCGTTGCCAGCCTGGTGGTCAACCACGAGACAAAGGTGGTCTGGGGTGACACCACGGCATACGGGCGTGACGACATCACGTCCATAGTAGCGGTTAATATCAACCTCAGGGGAAGGGAGCCTTACGGCGTAGTGGAGCCGGGGCGGGACTACGAGGCAGTCAGGGATACCGTCGTGGAGAAGCTGCGAGCCGTGGCCGACCCCGACAGCGGGGCCAGGGTCATGAGGGACGTGTTCAGGAGAGAGGAGCTTTACTCCGGCCGCAACCTCGGCAGCATGCCGGATGTAATCGGGGTGCCGCACCCGGAGTACGTGGTGAAGAACAAGATGTCCTTTTCAAGAAGTGTCTTCCTGGAGTCGACGGAGCTGATGTCCGGCGAGCACTATGCACAACCTGATGGCATGTTTATCGCGCACGGCCCGGATATCAGGAAGGGAGTCCAGATCCAGGGGGCCAGGCTGATTGATATTGCCCCTACTGTTCTTCATGTTATGGGGGTCCCTGTCCCAGGAGATATGGACGGTGTGGTGCTGAGTCATATATTTGCCGAAGGCTCTGAGCCATTTGCCAGGCAGCCGGTTTATCAGGATACCGAAGAAGAGAAGGCCAGGGTCAGGGAGAGGATAGAACGAGTGAGGGGGCTTGGTGGTGCGAAGGGGCTGGCTGGTTAGGGACGCAATGCCGGGTGCACACAACGTCATGCGGGAGGAGTCTGAAGCCAGGTCGAGAGGCGTGTGCTACTGTGACCTGGACGGTGTATTCGCTCCGTACCCGGAGTGCTGGCTGGAGTTCATAGAGGTGAGGACGGGCAGAGCCTTCGGATCACTGGACGAAGCGAAGCAGGGCATTTCATACGCTGACTATGTGAGGCTGAAGAACGAGTACAGAAGCAGTGAGTTCAAATACAGTCTTACTCCCAGGGCAGGGTCGCCGGAGTTCACACGGTTTCTGATTCAGGAAGGCTGGTTTGTTGGCATCGTTACCACGCGGCCGGCCGGCCACCGGCAGTTGCTGATAAGGACGATACGCTGGCTGGAGAGAAATGGCATTGTGTTTGATGACATATTGTTCTGCGACAACAAGGTCGAGGTGGTGGCCAGGTACCCTGAGCTGGTCTTCGGAGTGGAGGATGAGGCGTCCGAGGCCAACGCGGTGGCCAATCTGGGTTATCGGATATTCCTGCTGTCCAATCCAGGCGATACGCGTGGGGGGCTTCACCACAACGTCACAGTGGTGAGGTCCTTTGAAGACATTATGGAGGTTTTGAAGCGTGGGCCGGGTGCGCATGAAAACCTTCATCGTCAATAGGAACACGCCGGACCTGGCCGAGAACCAGAGGTGCCAGGTCAAGCTGATGAGCGAGCGCGTGCCCTGGCTGGAGAATGAGGTGATCGTTTACAACTGCGACGAGGAACCTTTCCAGGGGAAGCTCAGCGGCCACTGCCGGGCGCTGCAGGAGCATGGTAGCGGTGACTGTGATTACTACTGGTTCAACCATCCCGATTTGAGCTTTGCCATAGATATGGACTGCCTGTCCAAGCTCATCGGTGTCATGGAGAGGAATCACTGGATTGCCGTGATAAGCCCGACGGAGAAGAGAAAGACGTACGCCAGCATGATCAAAGAGGGCTACAGGTGGCATCCGGTGGCGACCTGTGACTATCTGTCGCTGCTGGTGAGGCGCTCGGTGGTGGACAGGATCGGTTTCATGAACCCGGAGTTCAAGTACTCATGGGGGGCGATCCACGAGTACAGCTACAAGGTGTACCGGGAGGGATGGTGCGTTGCCTACTGTGATGCGGCGAAGATGCACCACTTTGGGGGCACCACCTACGGAGGGAAGGGGGCGGTGCAGAGGGATGTGTACATAAAGAACGCCAAGGCTTTCGCTAGGCAATATTTCGTGGAGCACTATGGTAAGAGTTGGGACAGGGAGTTTGCCAGGCTTCTGCCGCCTGGTGTGGCAAACAACTACCGGGCCCACCGAAAGCATTGGGAGCGGGGTGAAAGACTGGCGACTGTACTGAGCATACTCAACTTTATCAAGGAGCATGCTCTGATGCGCGCTGGATGGGGCAGGAAGCCGATACGTGTGCTGCTGGGGTGCGACGGCACGAACAGGAGGGGGTGGGTGGGGATCGATCCAGACATCAAGCTGAGGCCCCAC
>QMOF01000031.1 GCA_003650185.1 Chloroflexota bacterium
CTGAAGAGGAGGGAAGAGGCCCTGGCGATGGCTTGGTAACGGATATGGAGGGGCTCGAAACCCTGAGTGGGCCCCCCGGACCCGGGTCCATCGAGTGAGAGCGCAGCTCCTCACCTTCCTCCGCAGGCCAAACCTGCCGCAATGCTATTCCCCCGACTGGTGACCCACGCTCCTAGCAGCCTGTCCGAGTAACCCCGATCTCGTGCCTGAGCCAGCCCGTTTTTTCGTCCCCGTCAGCTTTGGCCCAACTATTGCTTGGAAACACTCCTAGTGGAGTGTTTCCAATACTTCGTTGGCCCGTCTGGCCTTGGCAAGTATCTTCTGCACCGGGGTTGTCCGGGCAAATAGTTTGGGGTCGGCGTTGGAAAGGGGTCCTTCTACATGCCTGGGGGCCGTGGAGGTTGAGCGAGAGTGTGATTGTGGGCGCAGCGTGTAGATCATTGCTGTGCCGGGGCTGTTTCCGGCTGGCTGTCCTATGGGGCACCCCATCAAACAAAATAGCCGCCCGAGGCGGCTATTTTGCAGGGGTGTCTAAAGCTCTTCCTACTTGAGGCTCTTCAGATATTCGTCTATTGCCGCAGCGGCGCGTTTGCCTGCACCCATAGCGCTGATCACTGTGGCGGCCCCGGTGACCACGTCGCCGCCAGCCCATACGGCAGGCTTGCTGGTCTTGCCAGTCTCCTCGTCGGCAACCACCGTGCCCCTGCGGGTGGTCTCCAGGCCATCGGTAGTAGAAGGCAGCAGCGGGTTTGGGGTGGTGCCCAGTGCCACTACCACTGTATCCACATCCATGGTGAACTCGCTGCCCTGTTTGATCACGGGCCGGCGGCGTCCACTTTCATCCGGCTCGCCGAGTTCCATCTCGTAGCACTCCATCGCCTTCACCCAGCCCTGGTCGTCGCCGATGAACTGCTTTGGATTGGTGAGGAGTTTGAATATGACCCCCTCTTCCTCGGCGTTCTCCACCTCTTCGGCGCGGGCGGGCATCTCGGCACGCCCGCGCCGGTAGACAATGGTCACCTCCTCGGCGCCCAGCCTGAGGGCGCACCTGGCCGAGTCCATAGCCACGTTGCCACCACCTATCACCGCCACCCTGCGCCCCACCCGGATCGGGGTATCGTACTCGGGGAAGAGATAGGCCTTCATCAGGTTGGTCCTGGTGAGCCATTCATTAGCGGAGTAGATGCCGTTGTAGTTCTCGCCAGGGATGTTGAGGAACATGGGCAGGCCGGCGCCGGTGCCCAGGAAGACTGCGTGGTAGCCATCCTGGAGCAGCTCATCTACCATGATAGTCCTGCCCACCACGGAGTCGAGGTAGATGTCCACGCCCAGAGACTTGACGTAGTCTACCTCCGCCTGCACGATGGCCTTGGGTAGCCTGAACTCCGGAATGCCGTAGACGAGCACCCCTCCGGCCATGTGAAGCGTCTCGTAAATGTCCACCTTGTGCCCCATCCTGGCCAGGTCGGCGGCTGCAGTGAGTCCCGCCGGCCCGGAGCCAATCACGGCCACCTTCTTGCCTGTCGGCGGCGGCAGCACCGTCTTCATCCTCGCCTCCGGTGGCTGGGCCAGCTCCCAGTCAGCGATGTAGCGCTCCAGCCGGCCGATGGCCACCGGAGCACCCTTCTTGGCCAGGGTGCAGACCGCCTCGCACTGCGTTTCCTGAGGGCACACCCGTCCGCAGATAGCTGGCAGGTTGTTCTTGGCCTTGAGCACGCGCACTGCCTCAGGCATGTCACCATTACGTATTGCCCTGATGAATCCCGGTATGTCAATGCCTACCGGGCACCCCTTCGTGCAGCCGGGCTTGGCGCAGTCGATACACCGGTTCGCCTCATAGATGGCCATCTCATGGGTATATCCCTGGGCCACCTCGTTGAAGTTCCTCGCCCGGACCCGGGGCTCCTGCTTGGGCATGGCCACCCGGTTAAGGTCTATCTTCTTCTTTTCGGGTTTCTTTTCTTCAGCCACCGACTTTGCCTCCTGCCTCAACTTGCTCTTGCCAGAGCCGTAATGACTCCTTCTCCTGGTCGATGTAGGTCCGCTGGCGGGCCATGAGGAGGTCCCAGTCCACCTGATGGGCGTCGAAGTCTGGGCCATGCACGCAGGTGAACTTTGTCTCGCCGCCCGCTTCTACACGGCAGCAGCCGCACATGCCTGTACCGTCTACCATGATGGGGTTCAGGCTGGCGATGGTCTTCACCCCGAAAGGCTCCGTAGTCTTGGCAGCGAACTTCATCATGATGGTAGGCCCGATGGCCACTACCATGTCGATCCCGCCCTTCTCCATGAGCTCCTTGAGGGGCTCAGTAACAAGGGCCTTCCGCCCATAGGAGCCGTCATCGGTGGTCACAATAAGCTCGTCGCTCCACTGCTGCAGGCGCTCCTCCCAGAAGATGAGCTGTCTGGTGCGTGCTCCCAAGATGGAGATTACCCTGTTCCCCGCCTGCTTCATCGCCCGCGCGATGGGGACGATAGTGGCCACGGCAAAGCCACCAGCGACGCAGGCCACTGTGCCGTAGTTCTCGATGTGGGTGGGCAGTCCCAGCGGGCCAGCGAAGTTGGCTATGTAGTCGCCCGCCTTGAGCGTTGCCAGCTTGCGCGTGCTCTTGCCCACCTCCATGAACACCACAGTGATGGTGCCCTTCTCACGGTCCCAGTCGGCGATGGTGAGAGGAAACCGCTCCCCCCTTTCATCGATGCGGAGCACCACGAACTGCCCTGCCTGTGCCTTCCGGGCCACGGCAGGCGCATCGATCTCGAACAGGTGTATTTCGGGGGAGAAGTCCTCTCTTCTCAGAATCTTGAACACTGGCTATCCCTCCTCCTAACTTAGCGTGCTGAGCCTATTCCTCGATTGCTCCCTCTCGCATCCGCTTGACCGCCGAGTCTGTGCCTCAGTCCCCCCGCACCAGCCGTCTGGCTGGCGCGGCGTTAGGCTAAGGAGGAACAGGCGAGCCTGGGGTTGCGGGAGGGGTTGTCGATACTCTGCTTGTCGCTGGTGGCAAGAATAATTCTTTTCCGCGCGGGAGACGGTCAGGTAGGACCTCCTGTCCTCTAGACAACACGGCTCCCGCCAGGGGAACAGGGCATTCGCCTCACGTTCCCGTACAAGGTCAAGGGCAGCGGTTACCAGGTACACCACGATAGCAGGGGCAAAAAGAAACGGCTGATTCCGATCGAAGCACAAGCCGGTAATGGCGACGCCGAACGCCCCCAACCCAACAGGGAAAGAAAGCTTCTGTGAAATAGATGGCGGCGAGGGCAAAGGCAGCAGTCAGAACTACTGAGGCTGCACTGAGGGCATCAAGTGACACTAGATCCGACCTCACCTACGCTTCGGCCCCTGGCCGAAGCCGAACCCCAGCGCTTCGCTTGGTCCAGCCGGTTGACCGGAGCCCAGCGCATTTGCCGGGGCCTACGCATTGGCCAAGACACCCGTCAACTCTTGACCAAGCTGCTTACCTGCGCCTGCGCTGGTAGTTAATGATACCGCGCGGTACACGGCTGTGTCAAATCAGGCATTCACCAGACAGCGCGATCAATGGGGCACGATACAGACCATCATGATGATATCCCGTATGCCCTTGCCCTTGACACCACTGCGGCTGCTACGCCGAGCATGGCCAGATCCAGGCCTATCAGGACGAGAACGCTTGTGGCAATCTCCGGCCAACCACCCCCCTGCTGGCTTATTTCCACCACTGGCTGAATCAGGTAGTAGGTCGGGAATACCTTCGCCACCCACTCCGGTATCTGTGGAAACAGGTAAACAAAGGCGGGAGCAAACAGCAGGATCCCCCCAAACTTCCACATGGCGAACAGAGTGGTGGTGTCCTTTATCAAGGCACCAGACACAACGCCGATCTCTGATGCCATTACTGTGCCCAGTGCCATTACCAAAACCAGCAGTAGCGGCTCCGCGCTGAAGGCCTGGTTCAACACCAGGATCACTATGCCCGTGAACAGGCCGAGACCAAAGCCCACCACCCCCTTGGCCACGAAGACTTCCTCGATGGTAGTTGGCGTGGTGACCAGCGCTTCGAGCGTTTTCTTCTCTTTCTCGTTGATCACCGAGATGGCAGGCAGGAAAAGGCCACCCAGGAACACCGCCATGAGCACTACAAGTGGAAGCACGCGGTCGTCCCAGGGAATACTCGTCTCGTCTCCGAGACTGGTGCTCTCGATCTGCACAGTCGCTTCGCGGCCCGACAGTTGCCTTGCCAGGTCGAGAACGGTGGCCCGCAGGATGGCCCGCTCCTTGGCCAGACTCTCTCCCCACGTGTAAGCACTGATCCGCACATCCTCTCCCTGCAAGATCGAGTCATCGAACCCGTCGGGCAGGACTATGCCCATATCCACTGCGCCCCTCTGAACCGCGTCCCTGAGGCCGGCCACCGTGTCGTACTCTTTGGTGACCACCGAA
Source organism: Chloroflexota bacterium (assembly GCA_003650185.1). Lineage (GTDB taxonomy): Bacteria > Chloroflexota > Dehalococcoidia > UBA2247 > RBG-13-53-26 > B9-G15. The sequence goes on from QMOF01000031.1 coordinate 4,427, forward strand.
GTGAGATCCGCGGCCATGGTCACCAGCCTAGAGTCCCCTTCGTCCATTACTCCCAGAGTTGGCTTGTCCGTGAACAGGTTGCCAAACACCAGACTGACTGCCAGCGAGATGACTATGGGAGCAACGACGGCCCAGATGAAGATGAAGTTCTTCGGGCCTTGCAGCAACTCCTTGCCCAGCAACACCCCGACACGCCTGAGGCTCATCTGAACCTCCTTCTCAGCGCCAGAATACCTGTGCAGACTATGACCGCCTCGTACCCCAGGAGAATGGCCAGGTTAGACCACAGGCTTCCCCAACTGCTACCGAAGCCGGCGGCGCGATGTACCGTGTCGACCAGGTAGTATGAAGGGATCACCTCCACCCAGTGTGACAAGGTGCCCGGAAGGACTATGGAGAAGCAAGGGATCATCAGGACGATGAAGACAACAACGCCCCAGGCCATCACCGACATCATGTCCCTGGCCACGGAAGCAATCAGGAAGCCCACCCCCGTGGCCAGCACCGCACCGAGCAGCAGCGCTACCAGCACCACCAGTGGCTCCCTACTCATGCCGCCGACGATCGCCATGAACAGCACTGCCTGCGCAAAAGCCAGACTGGTGCCGGTGATGCCCTTGGCCAGAAACAGTTCCCTCATCCTCATCGGTGTCACCAGCAGCGCGTGGATGGTGCGCCTCTCAGCTTCTTCGCTGATCAGGTTCGCCAACGCAAAGGTCTCGAAGATGATGAGAAACACGGCAAAGAGCGGGCGCAACCGGTCCCGCGGCGGTATTTGCATCCCCGCCATGTCCATGCCGACAATCTCCTCTGAAAGCTCAACCGCAGCCTGCTCCCCTGCCTGCAGGTAAGCCAACTCCGTGACGAGGACCTCGACGCCACCCTTTATTTCCTGTGGTGCATCCGGAGCGAAGTAGAGGTCTATCCGGGCTTGCTCGCCGGTGGCGAGCTTGTCCATTATGTCGGGCGGGAGGACCACACCGGCCACATAGCGCCCGTCGGCCACCGCCTGCTTCAAAGCTTCCTCTGACGCAACCTTCTTCAACTCCACGCCCTCCTCCTGCAACTGCTCCACGACCGGCGGCACCACGGGCGCATAAAGGCCGACCTCCAGGGTCTCATCCACGGAACCCGGCATGGCGAAGTATATGGCCAGGTATACCACGATGCCGAGGGCGCTCACGGCGGCGAAAAACCGGTTTCTGAAAAAGAGGCAGAAGTCCTTCCAGACGAGGGCTGCAACGACGCGCAGGTTCATCACACCAGCCCTCGCCCCGTGATCCTGATGAAGATGTCCTCCAGGGTGGCCTCTTCACTGTGGACGGTGATCACCCGCTCATGCTCAAACAGGTCCTCGATAGCCCGGGCCGTCTCCGGGCTGTCCATGGGAATCTCTCGGCTGGCCAGGCTACCGTCGGGGCTGGCCACCTCTGCCCGGAGGGCCCTCTTGCCGTACTGCTGCTTCAGGTTGTGCGGGGTATCCAGGGCAGCAATCCTGCCCTGGTTGATGAAAGCCACCCGGTCAGACAGCTTGTCTGCCTCCATCATGTCATGCGTGGTGAGAAAGACCGTGGCCCCCCGCGCCCGCTCTTCCAGTATGACGCCCCGGATAACCTCTGCCGATGCCGGATCAAGCCCATCTGTCGGCTCGTCCAGGAAGAGGATGCGCGGTCTGTTGACCAGCGCCCTGGCCACCATCAACCGCTGTTTCATTCCCTTGGAGTACCTCTCTACCCGGTCGCTTTCGCGCCCGGCCAGACCGACGCGTTGGAGCAGGGCGCTGCTGTCAAAAGGCTTGACTCCAAACAGACGGGCAAACAGCCTGAGGTTCTCCTCGGCGCTCATCTGCTCATAGAGGTTGGTGGTCTCGAAGCAGACGCCGATCTCCGACTGTACCCTTTTGCTGTCCGTGGCGATGTCCAGGCCAAGCACGAGCGCCCGGCCTCCCTGTGGTCTGATCTGCCCAGTCAGCACCTTCACCGTGGTCGATTTGCCCGCGCCATTGGGGCCCAGGAAGCCCAGGATCTCCCCTTCAGCCACCTTGAAGCTGATGCGGTCTACGGCGGTCAGTTGCCCGTAGCGGTATGTCAGGTCTTCCACAACGATGGCGTCTTGCGACATTCCGTCTCCTTTCAGCCAGGTCCACGCGGTTCTGCTGCCAGCCTTGAACATGGTACTGCATGACACGGCGCAGGTATAGCCGGAGTGTACTGCGGCGCAGCCGACATTCGCAGCGGCCTTCTACACAAAAAGGATGAGACCGGGCATGGACCGACTGTCAGTAGCGGGAAGGGGGTATTTCTGTGGTTTCTTGCGGGACGAGCACCAGGCAGCAGTTGGACACCTGTCAGCAGCCCGAAGTATCAAGTGCCAGGAACACGGACTGGGCGAGCGGGGTTGCTGCCCCGCCCGGTCCTCACCACTTGCGCATCGGCACCAGTTCTGCATAGCCCACACCGGACACGCTCTTACCTTTGAGCCGCCCGGATACGGTAGTGCCTCCCTCCCAGAACTGCCAGGCATAGTCCGGCTGGTCATGGAACAGCAGTATCTCCTGGGCCGGGTACCGTGCTGTGATTTTCAGGTTCAGGTCCTGTCTCTCCTCGCTGACACGCCATGTCACGCCATACTCCTTGCCCGTGTCTGGAGAGACCCACGTTTCCAGCTTCTCTAACTCCAGTTGATCGGTATGATAGATGGACTCGTCGGGGAACATCATCGTCAGGTCCATCGAAGTGACAGAGCCAACTGAGTTGATGATCTGCCAGAATATGAGTTCAGTATCGTCGTCAAGCTGAACAGAGAACCAGTCCCACCCGGCCTCGGCCATGGAGTCCATCCATTGATGGTCCATCCAGCCGATGCCTTCAACGTCGATCGTTTTGTCCTCCAGGGTGATCTGCCCTTCCACTGCAAGCCGGGTAAGTGAGTAGTAGTACGTGTTGCCCTGAGCCCACTCCATCAGGCCGTCTCCACCAACCATGAGGGGGGATTTCTGCGATGTGATGTCCAGCGCAAGCCCGATATCCCTGCCGCTTGCCTCCAGCCGATAGGAGAGATCGTCCTCCCCGGTGCGGTACCAGTGGTCGGAGTCGTTCCAGCGGAGGTCCAGGTGACCCTCTGCGTACGCAGGGTGTGCATGCGAAAGCTCCCAGGAGCTTGGTACCTCGTGGTAGAAGGTCTCAGCCTGGACGTCTGATATAGATATGATCTTCAGAGTGGGCCGGAAGTAGGCCACCATGGCCGTGTACTCCCGCCCTTCTGCATCCTCCAGGTTTGAGTTGAGGTACCACCACTCTACCAAAGCGGTGGGGTGAGACCCTTCGTCGTTGGGCAGATGTACCTGAGCGGGGCCATACGACATGGCCTCCTCCTCTCCGCCTCCACACGCAGGAGCCATGACCCCCAACGCACCGAGCAATAGGGTGAGCAGAGAAGCAACAACGCGGTACTTCAAGGATATCCTCCGGCGACCGCACCTAGTCTACGATGTTTAGCCAAGGTAGGCAAGCAGCCTGGCTTATTGCTTTGCCCCGCAGTGCACCTGGCGCTGGCGGCAACCGTCATGCGGCCCCTCCGCAGGCGGCCAGCCCCTGCCCGCGATACATCGCCTATACCCTGCCGCTACCAGGAGACCACGAACGGAGCATCAGCCTCGGTAGTTATCACTCCTTCCACCAGCATGTCGGCCACATCATTTTCAGAGAACCCGAGTATCTCTGTATAGACGTAGTGATTGTGCTGTCCCAGGCATGGCGCCGCCGATTTGATGTCGCAAGGCGTTTCCGAGAGGCGATAGGCTGGTGCATGGTACGACTGGGGGCCGATCTCCGGGTGCTCCAGCACTCGGAAGTGCTGCCGGTGCTTCAGTTGCGGATCGTCCAGCAGGTCTTCGCACGTCTGGACCACCCCTGCGGGCACCCCGGCATCCTGCATCATGGCCATCACCTGCTCCGGGGTGTAGTCTTTCGTCCACTCGGTGACCAGCCTGTCCAGCTCGTCTTCGTTTTCCTTTCGGCCGAGGATACTGTCGAACCTTGGATCGCTGGCCCACTTGGGGTTGCCCATGGCCCAGCAGAAAGACTGCCACTGCTCATCGTTGGCCACGGCAATAGCCACCCAGCGGTCCTGTCCACGGCAGGGATAGACGCCATGAGGGGCCATGTAGCGGTCGCGGTTCCCGTTGCGGCTGACCACCCGTCGGTTGACCATGTAGTCCAATATGTCCGGGGCCTGAAAGGTGAGACCTGCCTCAAGCTGCGCCTGCTCAATGTACATGCCTTCACCTGTCCGGCGTCGGCGGAGAAGCGCCCCCATCACGGCGATCAGCAGGTACCACGGAGCGATGAAGTCAGAGTATGCAGTGAATACCATTGTGGGCTCGCTATCCGGCCAACCGGTACAGGTGGAGAAACCGGCCAGCGCGTTGATGTGATGCCCAACGCCCTTGATGCTGTGGTGCGGGCCGTACTGCCCCTGCTGGGTGGTGCTGAAGTATATGATCGACGGGTTTATCCTGCGACAGCTTTCGTAGTCCAGTCCCCAGGAGGCCATTGTCCCGGGTGTCATGCTGTCGGCCACCACGTCAGCCCATTTTACTAGCCTCTCGGTTACTTCCCTGGCTCTGGGGTGGTTCAGGTCAAGGCTCATACTGTACTTGTTGGTGTTGTATGCCGCGTGAAATGCACTCCGGTTGATGCCCGGCTTGGCGTCTTTGAACGGGGCGAATGTCCTGAGGGGGCAGAGGCGGCGGTGGCTCTCTACCCGGATCACGGTAGCCCCGTGCTCGGCGAGCTCGCGGCAGACCTGCGGCCCGACCCCGGCCCAGCTAAAGTCAGCAACCTTCAGTCCGTCGAATATCTGCCTTGCCATACCTGCCTCCTCTGAGCACCGGGCCATTTCACCGGTTCAGATGACACCGTTGGCTTTCAACAGGCCGATCTGTTCTTTGGAAAGGCCCAGCTCTCCAGCGTAGATTTCCTCATTGTGCTCTCCGATAAGGGGGGCACGACGATGTATCTTCCACGGGGTTTCTTCTAGCTTCACCGGAGCACCGGGGTAGGCGATGCTCTCGCCAAGCTCTGGGTGTTCGACCACCTGCCAGAAGCCGCGCGCCTGTAGCTGCGCGTTCTGGCTTATGTCTTCCATGGTGTTGCAGGGCGCCAGCAGTATCTCGTCCTTGATGGCCCGCTCGTACAGCTCGGCCTTGGTCTTGGTCTTGATGAACTCCCCGATCAGCCCGTATCGATAGTCGCTCTCCTCCTGGGTCAAAGTGGAAGCGTCCCACTGGGCGAAATCGAAGTCCTTCAACTCCATGGCCATGCCTTCTTCATTGGCCCAGTCCAGCAGGGCCCTGGACGACTTCGCCACCCCTCCGAAAGCCCCGCCGCCGAACATAAAGGTAACGTGGCCATCCTTGCAGGGGACAATGAGACGGGTGAACAGCGGCCCCTTCTCTGGCCGGACCGATACGAAGAACTGGCCCAGGCCGACCAGGTTGGCCTTCAACATCTCGTATATCTCCACCGCGTTCATCAGAGTAAGCGTGATCGCCTCCTGCATAGAGACGTCGACGTGCTGCCCCTGACCGGTAAGCTCACGGTGGTAGTAGGCCATCATCGAGCCCAGTGCGCCCTGAAGCCCGGCATGGAAGTAGGCCTGCGGGCCGCAGCTCATGCGTACCGGCGGACGCCCAAGCTCGCCCAGGATTCGGGCCAGGCCGCCCATGGCCACACCCACCAGGTCAGTAGCCTGATACTGAGCGTAGGGGCCGGTCTGCCCGAAGGGTGTGATAGAGGTCATGACTATGTCTGGCTTGATCTCCCTCAGGGCCGAGTAGCCCAGCCCCACGGCGTCCATGTAGCCCGGCTCAAAGGACTCCACCACGATGTCGGCCGTGGCCGCCAGCCTGGCGAATATCTGCCTGCCGTCGGCTGTCTCGATGTCCAGGGTGACGCCCCTCTTGCTGGTGTTGGTGGCAAACCAGAAGAGGCTCTTTTGGGGGTCGGCGATATCTCCGTAGAATGGACCGATGTTCCTCGAGAGATCGCCTCCAGGTCTCTCAACCTTGATTACGTCAGCACCGAAATCACCCAGGACCTTTCCGCAGAAATGGCCCTTTTCATCGGTTAGATCAAGCACGCGACAACCACCGAGCAGGGTGCTGTCATCGGTCATGAAACACCTCCGGACTGGCCCGGTCGCACGGCCGCTCTCAGCAGGCCGCCCTGCAACCAGGTGTTGTCAAAGCGTTACTATACACTAAAGGAAGCTCCTTTTGCAGTCAACATAGGACCACAGGCAAACAAGGGATGCCCGCCCGAATTGGTGTGACTCCAGGCACCGAGTTTATCCGGTAATTACCTCGGGATTCACTGCAAATTCACTTCCCCGTGATATGGTCAAGCCAGCAGAGAGGTCCCTAGCCGTGTGCCTGTGGCCAGGGGAGCGTTTGCCCCTCGTTCTCTTGCAGCTACTGCCGAAGTACAGGAGGACATCGACGATGGCCAGCAGAAGAGCCCGTGTCAGCGAGCGCCGAAAGAAGCGCGCCGAGCATCACCCACTGCGTCGCGCCAAGCGTGCCCCGGGTGAGACAACAGACACCGCCCTTGACGTGTCCAGGGCATTACAGGCCACAAGGAGTGCTCCTGCATCGGCCGTGCGCCATGATACGATCATCACTCTTCAACAGACGGTGGGCAACAGCGCGGTGCAGAGGCTGATGGCGCAGCGAACGCAGCAGCAGCGTCACCGGGAGCGCAAGCCAGGCCAGCAAGGGCTCGGCCCCTATCAGCAGGTGCATCAAGCAACCTCGACTGGCCCGGAGCCTGTAATACAGAGACAGAAGAGACCGGCCGGGGCGAAAGAGATACTGCCCCCAGACGTTATGAAGGAGCTGAAAGCAAAGATAAAGGAGCGCGTGAACCAGCTACCGGTGCCGGAACTTCCGCCGGAGGACAAGGTCAAGAAGGCCGTGTCAGAAGGGGAATCTCAGGGCAAAGAGATGGAGAAGGTGGTCAAGGGCAAGCCAGCGGTGGCGGAGTTCGTGGCGGCGCAGACGACCGGAGGCGAGGGTCTCAAGGTTGCGGGCGGGACGGCCAGCGCAACCAAAACCAAAACCGAGGAGTCCGGCGGCGCTGGCCCGGCTCGCGGCCGGGCCAAAGCAGAAGCGAAGAAGAAACCGGCGAAAGCCGCCAAGACCAGGACCGGTTTCCGGGGGATGCGGCGCAGAGCTGGGATGGCGGAAACCGGTGCGTTGGGCCAAGAGGTGATTGGGTGGGCGGAGCAGGCCGTCGAGACGGGGTTCCAGTTTGCTGAGATAGCGGGCAGGACCGTAGCCAACGTCCTGGGCAGCATCTTCAGCGCAATAGGACTGCTCTTCAACGTGATCGCCGGAATGCTGGATGTCAGGGCGATCATTTCGTCGGCCAAGAGGGTATATGATCTCAAGAAGGTACTGTCAGAGTGGCGTGGCAAGGTCAAGGGCAAGTTCCCCAGCACGGAGGAACAGGAGCTCCTGGACGCAGTTGAATACGCCATCGAACAGAAGTACTTCAAGGTATTCAAGAGAGCGATGACCTTGTCGGCCGCCGTTATCGGCGCCGGCGTGGCCATTGCCGGGTTGGCCACTGGCATAGCTCTGGCCAGTAATCCGGTTGGCTGGTGCATACTTGCTGGCGTCGGCGCCGTGGCCGCTGGCATCGGGCTCGGTGTGCTGTTCTACAAGATCGGCCGGGCCATCTGGAAGTGGGCCAGAGGGACGAAGGGCAAGGTGCGAGGAGACATGGCCGCGAGACTGTTCGACAACGCGATCAGTGGCGGCGGAAAGCTGAAGGGTTTGGCACAGAAGGCGATAGGAGCCCTGGGACTGAGGTGGTCCAAGATGGAGCAGGAGTACAAGCAGGTGGCGGACGAGCGCAAGCCGAAGGTCCGGAAGCAGGCGATCGCGTTGATCATGCGCAAGCTGGCCAGCTCATAGGTGCGGACAAGGGGCAGAGCGAGATCGAGCCGGTTGTGCGGATGCGCTATTGGGCGTGACTAAGCCACCGTGTTCTGCGTGACCTGCTGTGTCTACGCCGAATTCGGGCTGACCAGTCGGCGCCTATTGGCCGGGGATGACAATCTGCATCAGCTCAACCTGGACGCCGTTGGGGTCGACTACGTACCTGATCCTTGCCTCACCTCCCCCGTAGCTCTCCAGGCCGCTGCCAAAGCGCCAGACCGGTGTCCTGAACCTGAAACCACCGGCTTCGAGCTTCTTCTCCACCTCGTCCAGGTCGGAGATGACCAGGCAGACCTCCACCAGCCCGGCTGATCTGAAACCAAGGTGCTCGGGCGGCCTTTGTATCACAGGGGGGTTCTGCCACTCAAGCAACTCGATCATGTTTCCCGCTTCGTCTGCAAGCAAGACCATCCTGACTCTGGCATCCGTCTCCATAAGGCCCCTGTCGACGTCAGGGCCGGAAATTACTTCATCCTGGAAAAGGGCCAGGCCCAGGGTGTCCCTGTAGAAGGCCAGAGAAGCCTCCATATCTTTCACGCTTATGGCAACATGATGCAGACGCACAGCCGGCACCTCCTCCTTTAAGCGGTCAACAGCAGGCATCTTAGGCAGTCAGCTCACCGGTGTCAATGAGTGGAGACTGAAGTGTACACTGAGCAGCCCAACCGCTGGAATGGCGGCGAGCATTTTTGCTACACTCGCACTGCCATTCATCGCGCACTGGTACTTGATAGCGCGGAAGGGGGAGTCCATGCAGGACGCGATAAGACAGGCAGCAGCAGACCTGGCCCACAGCAGCTACGCCATCGCGCTTACCGGGGCGGGCATATCAACCGAGTCCGGTCTGGCCGATTTCAGGGGGCCGAAGGGGATCTGGACAACGGACAAGCAGGCCGAGGCCAAAGCGTACCAGAGGTATGACATGTTCCTGACAGACCCCAGGGCATACTGGGAAGAGATGTCAGGCACGGTGGGTACCCACGGTGAGTTCTACAAGCTGCTGCGGCAGGCGCAGCCCAATCCCGGCCACCTGGCCCTGGCCAGGCTGGAGCACATGGGCATCATCAAATGCACCATTACTCAGAATGTGGATGGCCTGCACGAAAAGGCCGGAAGCAAAAACGTCATACACTATCACGGCACCGTCGACAAGCTTCGATGCACTGCGTGCGGCTTGCGGTACGACGTCGAGAAGGTATCGCTGGATGAGATACCGCCCCGGTGTGGTTGCGGCAGACCTTTGAAGTATGACGTGGTCCACTTCAAGGAGCCAATCCCGAGCGATATCATGCAGGCGGCCGAGGCGGAAGTCATGAAGTGTGACGTTATGCTGGTCTGTGGCACATCAGCCGTAGTCTACCCTTTCGCCACTCTGCCCAGGCTGCTGAGGAGCAGAGGGCCGGCCAGGAGCAGTGCCAGGATAATAGAGGTCAATGCAGAACCCACTCCTCTCACCCACGAGGCAGTGTCCGACTACTTCATCGAGGGCAAGACGGGAGAAGTCCTGCCTGCAATCGCCGAGGCGGTGGCCGCTTTGATTTGATCTCAAGGGAAGAAGCACGAAGCGAAGCGGTCATGGGAAAGATACCTTGTCGCTGGCAACAAAAGGGTGTACAATCGAGCCAATTCCTGGAGACAAAACGCTGCAGGCAGAAGCAGCGAGAAGGGGGGGTAATCATGGCTGACGCCACTTTCGAGGCGGTGATAGTGGGGGGAGGGACCAAGGCGCTGTTTATCGCCATGTATCTGGTGAAATACGGAGGTATGAGCGTCGGCATATTTGAGAGAAGGCACGAGATTGGGGGATGCCTGGCTACCGAGGAGAGTGCGGCGCCGGGTTTCCGTGGTAACACACATGCCAACATAATCCTAC